>JANLUJ010000599.1:0-5941 GCA_031363425.1 Pirellula sp. | reverse complement strand
CTCCGTGCCGTGATTCACGGCACGGAGTGCCGTGCTACACTGGGTTGAAACGAGTCGTCACCTAGAATGACCAATATTGGAAACGCAATGAACCCAGAATCGCAAACAACTCGCCTCACGTCGTTGGATCAATTTCGCGGCTACAGTGTGGCTGCGATGTTCGTCGTCAATTTTCTAGGCGGGTTGGCGGTGACGCACCAGGTACTTCGTCACAATAATACGCATTTTAGTCTTGCAGATTCGATCATGCCCAGCTTCATCTTTGCTTGCGGCTTTTCGTATAGGATGTCCTTTCTAAAGCAGTTAATAGGCAGTAGTGAATCGAGTCCTTATGGTCGATTTGTAAAGCGAAGCCTTGGGCTTATCCTGCTTTCGCTGATGCTGTATGGGTTCGGCATGAAGTTCGCCAGTTGGTCTGAAATGTCCTTCCAAAACATTACCGGATTTTTTTCGAAGTTACTCAAAGCAGACCTTTGGGAGGTCCTAGCAATCATTGGCGCTCTTCAAATACTCTTGCTTCCCTTGATCGCCAAAGCCACTTGGGTTCGGGCGGCAGCATTCGTCGGTCTCGGACTTGCTCACGTATTTATCTCGTGGTCCTTCAACTACGACTTTGTATATGGACGCGCAAATTGGATGGACGCATACTTCGGCGCATCAGGGAAGCGGGCCTGGGATGGTGGTTTCTTTGGTTTGATTGCTTGGTCTCAAATCATGCTGGCCGGTACGCTCGCCTATGACGCTCTAAAATACTGTAGGCAAAAAACGGCCATCAGTATGATCTTGTTTTTTGGTGTGCTCTTGATGCTGTCCGGTTATGGTCTTTCCTGCATGACAACGCTATATGATCTCAAAGACCATTCAGAGGAGCAGTCCCTCAAGATCACTTCATCCCCAGTAGTGCCAGATTTCTCTTTGGCAAAAGGAAGGACGTGGGGCGATTTGCTGGCCGAACCACCATTCGTCGTTCCACCCTTGCCGGCACAACGAGCGCTGAACTATTGGATGATGGACAAACGAATTGTCACCCAATCCTTCGTCTTATTTAGTACGGGCTTTGCCCTGGTTTTGTATGGACTATTTGTCGTTGCATGCGATGTTGGTGGATTCGGACTGGGTGTTTTTGAGATCTTTGGCAAGAACCCGCTTGCGGCTTACATCATCCACCATTTCGTGGCTCACACGATTCTGGCTATTGTACCGAAGGACTCAGCCGTTGTCTGGGTCCTCATCGGCCTCGTAGCATCCTTTGGAATCACTTATCTGTTTGTAAGGTTTCTGGATTCGCGCAAGTTGTACTTACGACTCTAGCGAGTTGGCCCATTTCCATCTGGCGAATGCGTTGGCCACAGTTTAGCTTGAAAGCAGAACAATCCAGCAGGACAAGCCTGCGGTATTTCCGAATCCCACCGGCTCTTGCCCGATGGATCGTTGTTGCTTTTTGGCTACCTACGGAGTTAGCCGTATCACCCAAGCTTTTTCAGCTTTGTCACTCGTCCCGTTTGAACCCATTCGGCGACATAGATGTTCCCCTTGTTATCAAAACATGCATCGTGCGGATGGACAAACTTGCCGTCCTGCCATTGCTTTTCATCGCCGCGAATGACTTTCTTGGTATCCGCGCTTAGCCGTTCCACGTCGCTACCGAGTTGCACAATCGTTTTGTAGTCTTTATCTAGAATGGAAACACGGGCGACTAGTTCTGGAACCACCAACAAGTCCCCACGCTTGTCGATGTTGGCAGGAAGCCCGAAGCCTGGAATGGTCTTTTCGTATTTGCCATCGATGTCGAATATTTGAAGAGTGTTGTGCGCTCGATCGGTTACGACAATCTTTGGGGCAGCTGGGTTGCGATCGTCGATCCAAAGTCCGTGGGCAGTATCGAATTTGCCTTCCCCCTTACCCTTACCGCCAAACGAACTGATCCATTTGGCGTCCTTGTCGAAGCGATGGATGTAGTTGGAGCCGTATCCATCCGCGAGATAAAATCCGCCGTCCGGCAGGAAGGCAAAGTTCGTTGGTAGGAAGCGATCTGCACCCCAGACTTTGGCTGGCTTTTCTGCCTCATCCGCATGGTACACCCCCGATTCCTTTGGTGCTCGCTTTACCCAAACCTCTTCTCCTTTGAGGTCGAGCTTAGCAAACTCCTTGACCTGTTGGTAGCCGGTCACGTAGAGAAACTCTTGGTTGCCTTCTTTGCGAACTTCGAGACCATGTCCACCTCCTTGGAACCGTTGTCCAAACGCGCGAATAAACTTTCCGGTATCGTCGAATACAAAAATCGATGGGTGCTCTTTTTGGCTCTCTCGGCCCTCATGAATAACGTAAAGGTTATTGGCTGCGTCGACTGCGACGTTGTGGGTAGTTTGCCACGTGTATTGCGAAGGCAGTTGTGGGAATTGGTGCAAGACTTCGAATTCGTGCTCTTTTTCGCCGACAATAATTTGCGAGTTGGTCCTGCTGGCGGTCGCGATGTTCGGGGCTGCGATCAAACAGGCAGCGCCTGCTACACTAGTTTTCAGGAAATTACGGCGAGGGGACATAGCTGTATTCAAAATAGTTCTCCGTGGGAAAGGATTCGGATTTGGATTTGGGCGAAAGGAAATTACCGTCCGACATCATGATAGCCCAATCGCGGAAACGAGTGTGCCGGTTTTAATAACCAGACGCGTAAGCCAGAAATCTTTGGGACTCCCCCGACACGTGACACGCGTGCAATTGCTTCGATGCACCAGTCGCTCTAGAATGCAATGCCCACGGTTCCGCAAACCAAGCATTTCGTTCGGACAACACATGCCTCGAAACCCTAGCCTTCGACGCCAATTTCTATCTAACTCCGCCCTATTTGGAATGGGGTTCGGATTCGGAATCCAAACGCCTAACGCGGTTGCTTCTTCCATTTCACATTCTGAAATCCAGTCGAACTCAGCAAACGAGCGATTGGGCATCGGCGTGATTGGGCTCCGTTATCAAGGAAGTGTCATTGCCCACAAAGCGCAGATGTACGGCGATATCGTGGCGGTCTGCGACGTCGACAAAAACGTTTGCGATCAGGGCAAAGCTTCCTTCGGCAGTACGCCCATCGGTTTCGAGGATTACCGAGACTTGTTGGCTAGAAAGAATGTCGATGTCGTTACGATCGGCACACCGGATCATTGGCATACGAAGATGGTGATCGATGCCTGTCGCGCTGGCAAGGATGTTTACTGTGAGAAACCCCTAACGTTGACCGTCGAAGAGGGACAGCAATTAGTACGAGTTGTCAAGGAGATGGGCCGCGTGGTGCAAGTCGGATCGTGGCAACGCAGCGATGATCGCTTTCGGCTAGCTGTCGAGATGGTTCGATCGGGCCGCATTGGCAAGCTAAAAACAGTCGAGGTGGTACTGGGAAAGAATGCTACCAGCCATGCCTTCACGCCGAGCAAACCGCCCAAGCACTTGAACTGGGAGTTGTGGCAAGGTCAAACGCCAAACGTGCCTTACATCGAGGAACGATCCCATTATACGTTTCGATGGTGGTACGAATACTCGGGTGGGCAAATGACGGACTGGGGCGCGCACCATCTCGATATCGCGCAATGGGCGATCGACGATTATCCGATTAGGATTTCGAGCAAGGCCACGTTCCCCGAAGTAGAAAATGGCTTCAACGTCGCTACGGATTTCGAGGTCAATTACGAGTATGCAAACGGTGTCAACATGACGGTCAAGGATTCAGGCGAGAATGGTATCTTGTTTTCAGGCGATTCAGGCAGAATCTTCGTCAATCGAGGAAAGATCACCGGCCTACCAGTGGAGGAACTATCGACACGCCCCCTGCCTCGAGAGTCTTGGAAGTCATACGACTTTGACAACCTCCAGCGGCCAGCTCGCGCGGGCAAACTCGACGCAATTATCAATCATATGGGAAATTTCTTTGACTGCGTGCAGTCACGTCGGTTGCCGATTTCGGACGTTCAAAACCAACACCGGACAGTTTCAACATGCCATTTAGGCAATATCTCGATGCGGTTGGGACGTACACTCCATTGGGAACCTCAAACAGAGAGATTCGTGAACGACGTTGAGGCGAACAAATGGCTTCGCCGCGAGCAACGCGCAGGTTACGAGACGAATACATGATCGATAGAGAGACATGCAGTCGAAGGAATTGGATGCGAACCGCGTCCACTCTGGCAATTTCTAGTTGCATTCCATGCCAATCAAGTTCTGCTTCACAGCCCGACGAATTTCGATTGAAATACTTAGTCGCTTCATGCCTTTACGGATATTCCGATATCGCCAATATTCTTCCTGAAGTGTCTAAGCTCGGGGCTTCGGCAATTGACATCTGGCCAAAGGTGCATGGCAATCAGCGAGAACAGTTGGAAGACCTCGGAGAAGAAAAGTTCGCAAACCTACTCAAAGAGCATAGAGTCTCAATCGAGTGCATTACGCAATACAAGCTTGGGCCGTTTGGGCTAAAGGATGAAATGCGGCTTGCTCAGCGTTTGGGCTGCGGAACGATTGTGACCGGTGCGATCGGGCCAACGAATCTCCAAGGCGGGGAACTTAAGAGAGCCATTGCCACTTTCGTAGAGCAACTGAAACCACACTTGGCAATCGCTGAAGAAACAGGGGTCACGATTGCGATTGAGAATCATTCCAACAATCTCATCCATTCCCCCGATTCACTTCGATACTTGTTCGAACTGCGTCCTTCCAAGTACTTGGCGATCGCATTTGCACCTTACCATTTGCCACAAGACGAATTGTTACTTGCAACTCTCATGCAGGACGTGATGCCCGCATTGGAGATCTTCTACGCATGGGAGCATGGCGATGGTTGCATGACCCAATTGCCAAAGGAGCGAGAGCTTCTGCAAATGCCAGGTCGCGGGAAATTGGACTTTGGACCGCTGGTGAATGTGCTGAAGTCGAGTGGGTTTAGCAGATGGATCTCGATTTTTATGCATCCTTTTCCTCGCGGAATACCTATCCTTGAAACGATTCCAGAAGTGACTGCGGAAATAGACCGTTCTCGCAGGTACCTTGAGGACTTGCTGCGAAGGGCTTAACATCGTTCACGTAAACTTCCAATTCAACCACAGGCCAATTCCATGTCTCAACCAAAAGTCTTGATCATCGTCGGCGATGCCTCGGAGACAGTCGATACCCTCTATCCATACTATCGGTTGATTGAAGGCGGTTATAAGCCAGTTGTGGCAGCTCCCGAAAAGCGACGTTACCAGATGGTGCTACATGAGGTAAAACCAGGATGGACGATCACGAAAGAATGGGAGGGATATACGATCGAAGCAGAAATTGCCTTCAAGGACATTCAGCCCGAAGAGTACGCAGGCATTTTCTTCAGCGGGGGACGAGCACCTGAGTACATTCGTGAAGACGAGGACCTACTACGCATTACTCGATGGTTTTGGGAAAACAAGAAACCGTGCGCCAGCGTTTGCCACGGGGTCGAAATTCCGGCTCGAGCTGGAATCGTCAAAGGTTTGCGGATGGCGACCGTCGCCAAATGCAAGTTTGATTTAGAAGTGTGTGGTGGGATCTACGTCAACGAAGCATGTGTTATCGATAGACACATGTTTAGTGGCCGAACGTATCATGACAACGGCGTCTTCGTTGGACCTTGGATTAAGGCATTGGATGAATCTATACGCAAGTAATGGGTTGCCCCGTTGGCCTGAGCGAGATGGCAAGCAGAACAATCCAGCAGGACAAGCCTGCGGTATTTCTGAATCCCTCCGGCTTGGAGGTTGTACAGCTTTAGGCGTTGTTGCGATCAAAGTCAGCTTGCGCGTCGGGCTACTTGACGGTCCATCAATTGGTCGCAGACCCGGACAACATGTTCTGAAAAAATCGAGAGCATCGGATTGCAGTCGGTCTTTCGATCGGAAGATTTTAGTAGGCGAACATTTTGTACGCCAGCGTGGATCGTTCC
>JANLUJ010000586.1:0-3400 GCA_031363425.1 Pirellula sp. | reverse complement strand
GTTAGCTGTTTGGCTCAACGCGGTTTTGATGTTTTTGTGGTGCTAACCGAAGCGGCTCAACAGTTTGTAGGTGCAGCAACCTTCGCTGCATTGTGCAATCGAGCCCCTATTACCAATGCTTTTGATCCACGATTTCCACTCGGTCCGCACATCGAATTGGCTATGGACTGCAAGCTCTTGGTTGTCGCACCGGCAACAGCACGTGTTATTGCCAGTTGTGCCTTTGGCCTAGCTGATTGTTTGCTTTCGACACTCTACCTTAACATCGAATGCCCAACTGTATTTGCGCCAGCCATGAGCACACCCATGTGGGAGAAACCTGCCGTCATTCGCAATGTGGACCAATTGAAGGCCGATGGCGTTGTAGTCGTTGGACCAGATTCCGGATGGTTATCTTGTAGACGTATTGGTGCAGGTCGAATGTCCGAACCTGAATCGATTCTTTCCGCATGTGAGCCGTTCCTTAAGTAACGCACTCGCAATCAAAACTCTCAGGATCGTATGGCTCGCATCGTCATCACTTCCGGACCAACAAGGCAATATTTGGACCCTGTCCGCTATTTGACCAATGGTTCGAGTGGGCGAATGGGTGCGTGTCTAGCGCAAGCGTCCATCGACCTCGGGCATGAAGTGACTATCATCAGCGGGCCCGTGTCGGTTGACTATCCGAATGCGGCCAAAGTAGTCGATGTAGTTTCAACTCAGGAAATGCTCGATGCGACTCGGTCTGCATTTTACAATGCTGACGGATTGATAGGAGCCGCAGCCCCCTGCGACTATATGCCTAGGCAAATTGAAAAGCACAAGTTGGCCAAAACCGGCGAAGGCCTTCAATTGTCCTTGGTCGAAACTCCCGACATCATCGCCACGCTAAGTGCCTCGAAACGTGATGGGCAATGGGTTGTTGGTTTTGCGCTTGAAACGGAGGACATTCGATTTCGAGCGATCGTTAAAATGTCGAGAAAATGCTGCGACATGATCGTTTCCAATAGTGCCGAAGCCATGAACGCCGACGACAATTCCGTTGAAGTTATTCTAAAAGATGGTTCGATCCTAGCTCAACTTACTGGCCCAAAGTCCGAGGTGTCGCGTGGAATCCTCTTTCACATTCAGCATCAATTGATTGACCGACCGCTATGAATCTTGTCCATGGTGAATTCTCTGATCTGCCAGACGTTTCGCAACCTTTGGATGTTCTGGTAGTTGCACCGCATCCCGACGATGCCGAACTTGGTATGGGGGGAGCCATTTGTAAAATGATCCAACAGGGTCGTCGCGTTGGAATTGTGGACCTAACCAATGGCGAGCCAACGCCCTTTGGAAGTCCCGAGATACGCGGACTTGAAACTGCCAACGCATCAAAGGCGATCGGCATTTCGTGGCGTTACAATTTGCGGATGAAAAATCGATTCCTTGAGCCATCACTCGAAAATAGGCACCGCCTTGCTAGCTTGTTTCGATTGACTCGCCCTCGTTGGATTTTTGCCCCTTATTGGTCAGATGCACATCCAGATCACACGGCCGCTACAGAACTGGTGGAAGCGGCAAGATTTTGGAGCAAACTTTCTAAGAGTGAACTCGTAGGTAAGCCGCATCATCCCGAGCGGATCTACTACTACTTTTGCATCCACCTCAAGCTCATACCACAGCCTGCCTTTATTCTCGATATCACGGAGCAGTGGCCCGCTAAAGCCGCTTCGATCGAGGCTTACCAGAGCCAGTTTGTAACGGGTCGTCCATCCGATCCACCGAGCTTCATCGAAAAATTGAGGGAGGATGCTGCATTTTGGGGGAAGGCGATTGGTGTACGATATGGAGAACCGTTCGCCTCAAAAGAGCCTATCGGAATAAAATGTTTTGATCTTCTAATCTAGTAACACCAAATAAAACGGCAGAACAGATAACACAAATTTCGAACTCTTTAGATAACTAGCTTGACAAAGGTTTAGCGCAGGGTAAACTAATGAGCACACCCAATTGCAAAAAGCCGATATTGATATGACGCCGAGCCGGAAACACTCAATGCTTGCCAAGTTCCTATTGATTTGCTTGATCGGCGTTTGCGTCGTTAGTTGTCTGCGTCGTGATTCAAATTCTACTGCATCGAAAAAACTAAGAGTGGTGGCGACGACGGGCATGGTCGCCGACTTGGTTCGGCAAATTGGCGGAGACCAAGTCCAGGTGGAGCAGCTGATGAGTAGCGGCGTTGACCCGCACTTGTATCGGCCCAATACGGATGACGTTAAATCGATTGGGGCCGCGGATGTGGTCTTCTATAACGGATTCATGCTTGAGGGGCGTATGGGTTCGTTGCTTGGACAAAAGACAACAGGACTCAAAAAACATATTGCGCTCGTCGATGCACTTCCAAAGGACGCTGCCCTAGGTGACCCAGATCATGAGACTGCGGATCCACATGTTTGGATGGACGTCTCCTTCTGGGCCATTACTACCCGGTTGATCGAAACGGAGCTAGCGCAGCGAGTTCCAGATCAAGCTGACGCATTCTCGGAACGAGCCAACCAACTTCGAGATCGACTTCAAAAGCTCGATTCGCTTGGCATGCGTTGGATCGAATCCATTCCAAAAGAACAACGCATTTTGATAACTTCGCATGATGCATTTCGGTATTTTGGAAGGCGATACGGGTTGCAAGTGGAAGGAATTCAGGGCGTATCGACGTCCTCGGAAGCAGGCCTACGTCGCATCACGGACCTCGTTACCTTGCTGGTCGATAAAAAGGTGCCAGCTGCGTTCGTGGAGTCGAGTGTTCCAGAAAAATCGGTTCGGTCTATTATTGAAGGAGCAGAGAAACAAGGAGTCAAAGTATCTATCGGTGGTGAACTATACTCGGACGCAATGGGACCAACCGGTAGTGGCGCGGATACGTACGAAGGCATGATGAAACACAACTTCAATACGATCACGAAAGCGCTAGGCGGAAACCCAACGGAATGATCGGAAACAAATCCAACATCGCAATTCGAATTGCTGACTTGACTGTTGCCTATCAGCGCAAGCCAGTTCTTTGGGAAATCAATCTTTCGATCCCCTGTGGCGGACTTGTCGGCTTGGTTGGCCCAAATGGTGCAGGCAAGAGCACGCTCATCAAATCTATTATGGATATGGTGCCACGTATTTCGGGTAACATTGAGGTGCACGGCGAACCATTGGAAAAGCAGCGACAAAACATTGCATACGTCCCTCAACGCGAATCGGTCGATTGGGATTTCCCAGCCACCGTGTTGGATGTCGTAACGATGGGGCTCTATCGAGAAATTGGTTGGTTCAAACGCATTCGGAAAGAACATCGAAAACGATCGATCGATGCTCTCGATCAAGTCGGAATCGCAGAATTAGCCGACAGGCAAATCAGCCAACTTTCGGGCGGCCAACAACA
>JANLUJ010000576.1:0-6111 GCA_031363425.1 Pirellula sp. | reverse complement strand
GTCTCTGGATTCGCAGGGATCAAGTCTCCGCCACTAATGGTTGCGAGTTGTTGAGCACTAGCCAAACGAAGCCAACCGCCATTCCCTAATGAACTAGGGCCCAACGGATCGGTCTGAGTTACACGTAACAGCCGAGGAGTCGTGATACTTCCTGGGCCAACAGACGTAAAGGGATCCAAATTACTTGGCATCAATTCGTTGTAAAACGGAAAGCGAGTTCGGCGATAGTTACCACGAGTACCTAGATTGATACGAGAGCCACGCTCCTGATAACCCCAATACAATGGATCGATGCAGAACCCTGTTCCAAGAATCTGATTCTGTAGCTGAGCCAATATGACCCGATTCGGTACGCTGTCATACGGAGCAGTCAATCCGAGCGAGTTGAATCGATTATTGTAGAGATATTCTCGATACACGCTGCTCCATGAAACTGCGATGGACAGTGACGAATCACTGGGATAATACACGTCGTCGACGATTTGCCATGGCGCATCCATTCGTGGCTGCACTACTGTTTGCGTCAGCGTACCTAATGCACTTTCTCCGAGAGCCAACGCCTGCGTCATCTCGTAGCTATCCTTGGCTTGGCGTCCAGCAAAGGGAACGATGCTAGCAATTCCGACTAAGCCGACAAGAATAATTACCATCGCAAACAAAACTTCGATGACGGTCAGCCCGCAACGAGTTTCAAAGTCCTGTAATGGTGCCGTGTGGTTCGATCTCATGATTGACTATTGACCTGTAGCAGTTGTGCTATAGGCTCCATTTCGAGAACGGTTGATCATATCAAAGAGTGTTTCGGTTGGCCCGAGTTCATTGACTGAGAAAAGTTGAATGGGTGACGCTCCAATCGCACCAGACTTTGGAGAAATCCGAACGACATAGGAACTAGGATCCGTGAGATTTTGTTTGATTCCTTGTCCTTCGGCAGCGATAGCCGAATTTCGATCCCTTACGAGAGATGGCGGAGCCAGGGGCATGTAAACTTGATCGATCTTTCCAACGTGCAAGAAGACGTCATCTACAGCGTCAATCCGAACCGTCTCACCACCTGCGGCTTCGTTGGCATAGACACGAGAAAACGAGCCATCCGGTGCAAAGACCAAATAAACTGGACGCAATTCTTGGGGAGTTGGGACTCCGTTGCTGCCTGCAATAACCCAGTCCGATGAAAAGCGGACGCGGTAGTCGCCGACACCCATGGTTCCTCCCAAGCCTGGACGATTGTTGGCGAATCCACTCAACGATAGATCGATACATGTGCCTTTCGGAAGATCAACAGTTTGTGCATAAATAGGTTTCGGTCTTTGGTAGATTCGAAACGACGTTGCGATGCTGGTTAATGCAGGTAGGTTGATATTCGAATACGATCGAAGGGCTTGTTCGTTTAACGAGACTGCACCACGTTCGTTATAAATAGAGAACCAAATGCGACCAATGGCATCCTTATTCTCATAGGACTCGTGTGTCCGGCTAAACGTTGGTGATGCAATCGTAAAGCGCTGCGATGACTCGCCGAATGATATTTCGTTTCCAGCAACCAAATGCTCCCCTAGCAAGAGATAAGCATTTGCGTTTGTTGCAAGTGTGCCAGTTATTGGATCCAAAACCGAAACACTAAAAGTACGTACTTCTGGAGTCGCTGTAGTTCGGACCGGAGGATTTGGAACTTCCCAAGTTGATTGATCGGAATCTGCCAGTGACTCAGCCCCCACGTAGTCTGTTGACGGTAGCGTAGATACAGCTTGAGCCTGAATATTAACTGGCGCTGCAATGGTCTTGTTCGTGATCGCTATGGGCTCTTCGGCCAAACTTAGCTTGATGCACGTGTTGTAGGGAAGAAAGTTTGTATCAGCCAACTGAGCTTTACGAGTCGAAGGCAGGAAGCTCATTGCGGTCCCAGACTGAAAACGAGGGAAACCCGTCAAAGCGTCTGGCTGAGTGTCGGCAATGTTGATAATACCATCTTCATTTACATCGACTGGGCGGCTCGATAGTCTTTCAAGCACGACCGCAACCGAACGATTCTTGCCAATCGCTCGCGCTCTCCCTGCCTCCAAAAAATTCTTGACAACGATTGCTGCTTGGCTCGTCTTTCGGCCGACGAGTAGAGATTTAACACCAGGCAAAATAATCGCGGCCAGAAGTGTTACCACTCCAAGGACCGTCAACAACTCTACCAAAGTAAATCCAATTCGCAACTTCGTTGGGCGGATCATAGCGAAGCTCCATTTCCGTCGTAGTTGGTAATGTTGTCATTATGCGTGCGATCCGTCGGATTCAATCGGCTGCCTAATCGTTCAGGGCTCGCAACGCCTCGAGGAAACCACGGGTCAGCGAAAATATACGGGGATGCGGGGTAGTTTGGTTGTCCGCCAGTCCAGACCGCATCGCGGGCGGAATACGATGTTACAGAGCCAACTTGGTTGCCAGATGACAATTCAAATCGGATACCGAAGGAATTATCCTGCCCCGCGCTAACAACCAGCGGGATGGTACCAGGACCAGGTTTAAACAATTCCCATGTCGATTGGGGCCCGGTCTCGAAATGACGAGACATTCCGGGGTCGACACCCAAGCGATCCAGTGAATCGCTAGCAATGGTTACACGGATGTTCGCACCTATTCCACGGATGATGTCTGGTCCCAACATATCAGGATGGTATTTTGCAATACCCTCAAAACCCGCCGGCCACCGGATCCATTGAATAGGCCGCCCAAATGCATCGATGAACTCATTAAGTCCATCTCCGTCAACATCCCCAATTTCAGACTTACCGAAAATCTCGATCGCATTGGAACCGTTAACTTGTGAGTCTTCTACCACCAGGAAAAGTAGCTCGGCATTAGCGTTTAAAGCGTCCCATGGTTGTGCCGCAGCAGCCAGTCGCCTCAAAAGACCCAAAACACGTGACGTTGCTTTATTTTCAACTATTACTGCGGTCCCATTCACGACAAGCCCTGTCGCCAGTGAGCGTCGCAGCGAGTTCGCGTGTTGCGCCAATGTGGGAAATGTCGGCCACTTGGAAGAGAAGCGAATATCATCAGGATGGTCAGGCATCTCCATTGAGATGATATTTCTCAAACTCAGCAATCGGGCTCGTTCAAGCAAGATCGTGGGAGACTCAAAATTCGGATTGCCAACAGGAATTGCCGCGGTCGCATTACCTGAAATTGCACCAATTGGTGCGTTGAGGTTCTGAAGCGAAATCGGATAGCTGGCGTATTCATCCATCCTCGCGCTCAAAACTTCACTGATCTTCTGAATTGTGATTCGAGTCTTTTGAGCGTTCGTCTCTTGCAATGCCCCGCGGTATGCTACGAGGAACATACCGGACATGAAGCCGATGATGGAAATCACGACCAGCAGTTCGATTAACGTAAAGCCGTGGCTTGCTTTTCTTTTCTGGATTTTCATCAAATCATCTCCTCGAAAACACATCACGAGACCCTTAGCTACTGCACGCCGTCACCCAAGGTTTTCGATTCAGTGAAGTTGCTTGCGTTGTCATATGATGGACGATTTACAAAGCCAAGGTTTTCGTTCAAATCAAATTTGCCAGCCGATGCAGCGTCTGGCGTCATAAGTGTTCCGTTGAAAATGAACGATTGCCCGGTCGAAACGAACCATTGTGCACCTAATCCGACTAGCCTTCCTCCGTATTTCCCGTCACCACCTGGAGTAATAATCTGAAACGTTTTACCGTTCTCAAAGACGAAACTACCAGCAGTTGACACAGACGCAAGATGTGGACGTACGGCACCCAAAGGGCCTCGCGGAATGCTTGGAGAATTTACGATGCTTATGTCCGATGGTTGATAGCAGTTATAAATTGGAGCTGCAGCAGTGCCTCTATTAAACAAATAGGTTCGGCTATCGAAGTAGACAATCGGTGTTCCATCCAAGAGAGAATTGCCACGCGCCATAAATACCGGTAACACATCGCCGGTGGCGCCAGCAAATACGGACTCGTCATTCGACAATAGACCGTCTGGTGGCCCGATCAAGGTCAAACGACCAGATGGAAATTCAAAGTATGGGTTTTCCCGCGAACCGTTGTATCGATAACTAGGTGATGTCAAAGTACCGACGTTAATAAGTGGTCCGCCTTTGCCCGTGAATGGTCGCTGTGCATCTGAGCTGAAACCTCCTAAAAAAAAGACCAGTGCTTCAGCAGGATCCATCTGCAAGCCATTCGCTGGATTGATCAAGCTCAGTTCCGAACTCAAAATATTTGGAAATGCCTTGCGAAGATGTCGCTCCATTACTGACCATGAACTGCCGTCCGGTGGATAGTCGCCGTTCTTGCTCCGGTAGTTTTCAATTGCATCGTTTAACGCTTGTATTTCAAACTTTGTCGCAGATTTCTCGAAAGCTGCGCGCACACCAAAAACGGCCGGGACTGTGAGTCCAACCAACACGCCTATGATCGCGATGACCACAAGCAGCTCAACGAGGGTAAACCCTCGTTGCACCCTACCAGCTCCCGTTCGTACCCAATTCGAAACGGATCGTTTCATTTGCTCATCCTCCACAATTGGCTTTTAATTCGTTGGCTTGTTTGTATTGTGCGATAGGCTCGAGGCCTATCTGACGGTTCTTAAGCGACAGGCTGGAAGCCTATCCCACTTTCAATTACTTGTTACCGCTCAAGCTGGTGATCAGCGAAATCAACGGCATGAACAACGATATCACAATGAAGCCAACCGCGACCCCAAGGAACACAATCAACAGCGGCTCGATCAGCTTCGTCAAACCCTCTGTCATCACAGCGACTTCTTCATCGTAGTTGTCCGCGATCTTATAAAGCATCGTATCCAACTCGCCCGTCTCTTCACCCACGTCGATCATGTTGACGACCAAGTCATCCATGACGCGAGAATTCATCTTCAACAGATAGAGCAAGCAACCGACGACGATCCCAATACCGATCGCCATCAACCCGACCGTGATCAAGGCGCTGCCATCGGGTGGCTTGGCCCCCTTCTTCACTACCGCCTTGACGACGTTGCCCGCCGCGTCTTTCTTGTTGTTTACTCCACGCCCTGACGTCAGTGCGACCGACATGATCATGATCCCGGGGAACATACCCGTCCAAGCCCAGTAGAACATCGCAATCGGATGAAAGCCCGGTACAGAGTTCTCCTTCATCGGCTTCGAGATAACTTCGCCCTCGCGAATCGCTTCGGTCACCTTGGTAAAGATGCGCTCAAACATCGCATTGCCGGACGTTTCTCGCGTGATGTTCAACGCTTCCAAAATCGGCACGCCGGACGTCACTAGCGTCCCTAACGTCCGAGTTGTACGCGCCAGAATGTTCTTTTCAATCAACCCACCGAACAGCGGGATTTTTATTATGAACTGATCGAAACCCATCCGCCCATGCTTGAACTTGCGAATAATCTTGCCCACCAGCCAACAACAAATCGGCAGCAAAAACATCAGCCAGTAATAGGTCACTACGTAATCGCTCATGGCCATTAGCAACTGCGTTGCCGCCGGTAACTTGAGCTCGAACTCATCGAACATCTTCTTAAACGTTGGCACGATAAAGAACATGATCCCTGCCAAGATCCCGATCGCTACGATCACAACCGCAATCGGATAAATCATCGCCCCCTTGACTTTTCGCTTGAGAGACTCGGATCGTTCCAGGAACTCGGAAAGACGCTGCAAAATGGTCTCCAACGCACCGCCAGCCTCACCGGCCTTAACCATGTTCACGTACAGGCGACTAAACACCTTCGGGCATTTGGACATGGACTCGGATAGCGTGGAACCAGTTTCGATTTCATCGCAAACGTCCATCAACGCATTCTTCAGCTTGCCAGGCTTCTGATTGTTTTCCAGAATCTTTAACGAACGAAGGATCGGCAAGCCTGCATCTTGCAAGATGGACAATTGACGGGTGAACGTACAAATGTGCTTGGTCTTGGCACCACCCATCGCGAAAGGGCGTTTCCTCTTCTTGCCAATAGCCTTGGCCTGCACCCCTTTTTTCAGCGACAGCTTGGTTACAAAGTAACCCATCTGTCGGATGGTATTTTGTGCCTCTTCTTCGCTCGGTGCATCAATAACGTCCCGGATTTCTTGACCGGTACGATCCA
>JANLUJ010000549.1:0-9309 GCA_031363425.1 Pirellula sp. | reverse complement strand
GATGCCGACATCGACGCTCCGGAAGCTTGGGATACTTTTACGGGTTCAAGTCAAACCGTCATCGCAGTTTTAGATACGGGTGTCGATTACAACCATCCCGATTTGCGTGCCAACATGTGGATCAATCCCGGGGAAATCGCGGGAGACAGAATCGACAATGACGGCAACGGATTCGTCGACGATATCTACGGTATTGATACTGTCAACGCAGATTCGGATCCACTGGACGACCAGGGCCACGGTACCCACGTCGCTGGAACAACCGCTGCTGTAGGCAACAATGGAATTGGGGTGACCGGCGTTAGCTGGAGTTCCAAGATCATGGCCCTGAAAGTACTCGGCCCGAATGGTGGTTCGACGGCTGGTATTATCGAAGCTGTAGACTACATGGTGACGATGAAGACCAAGTACGGAATCAACATTGTCGTCAGCAACAACAGCTACGGAGGCGGCGGCTTTTCCCAAGCCTTCCAAGATGCCATCCAGGCCAGCATCAATGTAGGTATTCCCTTCGTCGCCGCGGCTGGCAATTCCAGCACGGATAACGATGTAATTCCGCACTATCCAAGCAACTATCCATTGGATGGCATCATTGCGGTTTCCGCGACCGACAATAACGACCGACTTGCCGGATTCTCACAGTTTGGACTAACAACCGTTGACCTTGCCGCTCCTGGCGTGGACGTGTTGAGCACAACGCTCGGTGGTGGTTATGGTCTCAATAGTGGTACATCTATGGCTTCGCCGCATGTGGCTGGAGCGGTTGCATTGATAGCCGGCGCGGTACCTGGTTCGAGTGTAGCCAAGTTGAAAGCTGCGATTCTATTGGGTGCGGATCCGATACCATCGTTGCAAGGAAAATCCGTAACCGGAGCTCGGTTGAATCTGTCAAAATCGCTGTTCGTATTGCGAGCTGGTCTGGACACATCCATCACCAATACCGACGTCGATATTTATCAGTTCAAGCTAGGGGTAGGTGAGCGTGCGATCGTCGACGTCGATTCCGCGAATTCGGGGCTCGACTCCGTATTGCAAATTTTCGATAGCCACGGAGTCCCACAGTTCTTTGTTAATGCAGGTGGCGTGAGGATGTCGTCTAGCGACAATGACGCAGCTCCAGGCGAAGCGGCTTCATTGGATTCTTATGCGGACTTCACCGCGACGTCACCAGGAGTGTACTATGCGGCAGTAAGCTCGGTCGGGAACACTTCGTACGATCCTATATCATCGGCTAACAGACAGCCTGCAAAGACGACTGGCGCTTATCGAATTACGATCAGCGCTCGCCACCTTCAGGATTTCGTAATTACGGCCCAAGATGCCACGGCTTATACTGCGGGCGACACCTTTACGATCTTCGGCGTGCCAGACATCGATGGGACTGGCTCCAGCGGTCGAACCTTCGAATTTGCCTTCGGCGCTTTCAGCCCAGTGCGTCCTGGAAATATTCCAATTCACCTCAATGCGGATTGGCGATTCCCTGACGTCGCGCAAGCGATTACGCGAGCCATCAATGAAGGTCTTAACAAAGGACCGGCGATCAGCAATTTCCAACAGTTGCCAAACGGCGAATTTGGCTTGACTAGCCCATTGCCCGCGGTGCATGCGCGAGCACTCGGTGGCATTGGAGCAATCATTGATGCCCCATTCGACCCCGCCACTGGCCTACAGGGCGATAAAGATATCATACTCAATCAGCTGGAAGCAATCGGCCCGGACGGAACCGACAAGGTAAGTGACTTAGAAATACGACAACAAATTCGAGGACCGTTTACTGAAGTAAACCAAGGGCTGGAATTGTTCACGCGAAGATTGGATGGATTTATCGTCTTTACAACGACGACTCTTGGCGGTATCGGATCCTTCCTAAATGTTACGAGCCTAGGCAACCTGGGAATGGGACACGATCGACAGTCGACCAATCCGATTTCGTTCACCTCTCGCGGTGATGGAACGAGCGAGAAATTTGTAATCGTTAGCAACGCGGCTTGGATCGATGGCAACAATCAAATCATCGTAGATCCGGACGTAAACGAATCCAACAATTTGGACCAACTGTTGCCAGAAACTGGCGTCTTGGCGACGCGCGGTGCAAGTCCGACCATTCTCAATAACGTCTTCTTCAACTTGCAAACTCCTGTCGTAAACCAGGAGTCGCGGGTCAATCAAAATACTGGCATTGTAGAGCCGTATGGCAGCAACAATCCCAACATTGTTAGCAAGCCAGGTGACGTCGTATTGGGTGGCTCGGTGTACCAATACTATGAGAAGGGGATTGCATCGGCACGTTTTAGAACGGGCATTGAAACATCTCCGACCAACATCCCAAATACGGCCTTGGATCAGAACATAGACGTTGCCAACGGAGTTCGATTGTTTGTCAATGCTCAAGCCGGTCAGTACTTACCAGCTCCTGGTTCGCCGTTGATTGATAGTTCGATCAACAGTTTGACCGAGCGACAAAGTTTGGCGGCTGTGAGGAACGCGATGGGACTCGCCAATTCGGCCATCGTTGCTCCTGATTTCGACTTGGTTGGTTTGCTGCGAGTGGACGATCCTGCGGTAGCTCCTCCAGGAGGTCTTGGGCAGAACGTGTTCAAGGACCGCGGTGCATTTGAACGAGCGGACTTCATCGGTCCGGCTGCAATCCTATTGAATCCGATCGACAACGATGCGCTCGGCGTCGATCAAGATGGTTCGGTCTCAGTCGTTCAACTGACTGGGGGCGTATTTCCGGAATTCCGCATTCAGCTGAAGGACGGCAATGAGCCAACGAATCCACTCAGAGGCATCGGAATCGATGACGATTCGGTTACCAACTCGGTACTTACGGATCTACGCGTTACGGGCGCCTCGATTGCTTTGTTTGAGAACGGCAGGTTATTGACCGAAGGCATCGATTATCGCTTTGCGTACAACGCGACTCGCGATGAGATCATCTTGACTCCGTTGGCTGGCGTTTGGAAAAACGGCAAAGTTTATGAGATCACAGTCAACAACAAAGATCGATTCGTGATCACGGCTCCAAGTGGTGAACAGATCACGGACGGGGATTCGTTTACGATCACCGATGCCGACGGTGGCATTGTTAACTTTGAATTTGATAGCGGCTATCGATTGCAGTTGCCACAAGGCTTGACACTGGAGGTTCCGTTGGCTGGCGCGGGCGCTGGTGGAGTTGTCGATGGGGATCGATTTACGATCAACGACGGCACGATATCGGTCACTTTTGAATTGGATCGCAACAGCCTTGTTCTCGCTGGCAACGTGCCAGTAGTCTTCGCAGCCAATAGCACTCAGCAAAGCATTGCACAGTCGATCAAGAACGCGATTGCCGCCTCTGGTTTGTCTGTTTCGCCTCAACTGTTCCCGGCCGGTATTGTGTACCTTGGGTCGAAAGCGGGGACCAAGGTGTCCACGACTTTCTCGCGATTGGGGCAAGCCAAGTCGACGCTTGGATTGGAAGTGCCATCTTTGGGCGCAATTAGCGATGGGCAAACATTCCTATTGAGCGATGGTTTGGCTACGATTATTTTCGAGTTTGACAACAATGCAACGGTGGTTCAAGGCAATCGGCGAATTGATATCACCAATGCTGCGTCGATAAATGATTTGGCAAAATTGATTCAGGCTGCGATTGTTGCAAGTCCACTTCAATTGAGTCCTGTCTTGATCGGAACAGATACCGTCCACTTGGGACTGTCACCTTCAGGTAATGTTTCAACGCTAACTTCCAATCTTAGAATTGTAGGCGTCTCTCGAAGCGTGGCCGATGGTCAGTCCTTTAGCATCAGCCTAGGTAGCACGACCAAGACGTTTGAATTTGACTCGAACGGATCGGTGGCGGCGGGAAATGTTGCAGTTCCATTCACGATAAATGACACTCAGGAAACTCTTGGAGTTCGAACGGCGAGCATCATTCAAGCCGCAGGGCTAGGGCTTACACCGGTACACGTCCGCGATGGAAACATTTCGATTGGCGGGACAGAGCTTCATACCATTGCCGTTCAAAATGCACCTTCAATCGGTTTGTTTGGGAAACCTGGTGTAGCATCCACCACGACACTGGAGATCACTGGGTCGTTGGTTTTGCAAGTGCCAGGGCGAGGCGGCATCGACATCCAGGACAACAAGACGTTCTCGATCACTTCCAACAACCGAACGGTAGTTTTTGAATTCGATCGAAACTTTTCTGGACCAAGTGCTGTTGGCAATGTCGTCATCTCCTTTACGGTTGCAAACACGGCCAACGAAATCGTCACCAGTATGGTCGCAGCGATCAATGGTGCTGGACTGAACATCAATTCTCGAGCCATTGGTAGCGGGTTAATCGATCTTGGACTACTCGCCGACAATCAAGTGAACGTAGGTGATTCTGGGCTTACCAGTCAACGCGGAAACGTGGCTGATGGAGAGTACTTCGTGATCAGTTCTGGCACGAAGACTGCGACTTTCGAATTTGTAAACGTGAGTTTAGCTGGTGGAGCTGCGGCAGGTCGAATTCCGATTCTCTTTAGCAATGCGAGCACTCGAACCGACGTCATCACCGCGATGAAAGTAGCGATTGAGGGTGCTGGGCTGGGTCTTTCCAGCACGGTGCTTGGTCCATCCACCTTGCGATTGCTAGATACGCCTAGGTTCCTATATGACTTCAGCGCAGCACCAAGTTTGAAACGCACTGGAGTGCCTGGTGGCGCAACCGCAATTCAGTTCACTCAAGACGTTTCCTATACAGCATCCCAAGTTTCCCAGTCGATTGTACGAGCGGTAAATGCCGCCCCAAATACGCCACTGAGTGCCAAGATTCGAGGTGCAAATACGATCTTCATTGAGAACGCAACCTCGATCTCGCCGGATATTCCTAACTACTTCTTGCGTGCCGTCGAGGACTTGGCCGGTAATGACCTAAAGCCAAATCGCGTCAACAACGAAACGGAATTCACGATTCTAATGCCTGGAGTTGCCTTGGATTTCGGCGACGCGCCGGATCCGGTCACCACAACGCCAGGTCGTTATCCGACATTGTTTGCCTTTGATGGAGCTAGGCACGTTGCCAATGCAGATGGGTTGAAGCTTGGCGCCACGGTCAGCTCCGAACTCGACGGTTTGGCGACATCTCGGGCCGATGGGGATACAGGCGACGATGGCGTCTCGTTCCAGTTCCAAGCATTGGCTAAGCCGATATTCAATCGCAACGTGGACACCACGGTTACCGTCACGCTTTCGGCGCCTGGTATCGTGGATGGTTGGATCGATTTCAACGGTGACGGAGACTGGACAGATCCAGGCGAGAACGTACTTAACGGAGCCGAATTCACGCTCGCAACGTTGACTCGCCAGTTCCAGATTCGTGTTCCAGCGACGGCTCCTATTCCGGCCGCAGGGGTCAATTCCTTTGCTCGCTTCAGGGCTTCGACCGCAGGTCAGTCGTTGCCGACCGGCTTGGCATTGGACGGAGAAGTTGAGGATTATTTGGTTCGAATCGTGCCCGGCGTTCCGCCGATTGGCGTGGTTGATAGCTATACCATGAGCGAAGATCAGGCGGGTGGATTGGTTACTACCGATCCAACCGGAAACGTGACTCCAAGCTTCAAAGTCGATGATGGCGTGTTGGCGAATGACATCAGTCCAGATGGGCGACCGTTGTTTGCAAGGCTTGTAACCAATCCGCAACATGTTCGTGGATCGTTTGAATTCCACACGGACGGAACGTTTAACTACCAGCCGACTCCTGACTATTTCGGCGTCGACACTTTTGTCTATGCAAGTTACGTCAATCTAGATGTCACCGAAGGTGAATTGATTGAGTCGTTAGAGTTTACGACCGTGACGATCAACATTCGCCCAGTGAACGATCGTCCGACGGCCAATAATTTTGATAGTTCGGTTAGCGAAGATACCCAGTTGTCGCTTTCTGAGCAGAACATCATCATCTTCAGTGGTGCGACGCCTGGACCGTCAAATGAATCCGGACAAACGCTTCGCGTTTCGCTTCCGAATTTTGTTTCGGCCCAGGGTGGTAGTCTGAATTTGATAGGTTCCAATTTGGTTTATACACCGAAATTGGACTTCAGCGGTGTGGACACGTTTACGTTCACTTTGACGGACGATGGAATCACGGGTGCTTTACCCGATCCGCTTTCGGTTACTCGTACTGTAACGGTCACGGTTCGTGATGCGAATGACGCCCCGACGACGACCCCCAAATCGTTTACCGTAGTGGAAGACATTGTCGATTCCAGAAACACCTTCCCGGTATCGTTCTTTACCAACGGTGACTCTGCGGGCCCTCCTTCTGAGACAGCCCCACCGCCCGTAGGACAAGGCCAAACGCTTTCGTTCTCAGGCGTCATTCCACAGACAGAGAAAGGTGGAACAGTATCCTTCGCAAATGGTTTGGTTACTTACCGACCGGCTGCAGATTTCAATGGCGAGGATCGGTTCTTCTACCTTGTTACCGACTCTGACCCAACTAATCCCTTAACGTCACGTGGCACGGTCACGGTGACAGTGACTGCGGTCGATGATGCTCCACGTGTGGTGACGCCACTGGGCACCATCAACATGGTCGAGGATGAAGCCGAACGCGCTTTGCCTCTTGCTGCCTACTTCTTCGATCCGGATGTTGTGCCAAATGACGATCGACTAACGTATCGGGTCGTATCAAATTCCAATCCGTCCTTGGTCGAGCCAACGATCGGTCCGAACGATATTTTCGTTCGACCCAAGCCTGATCAAAATGGTCAAGCGGTTATCGTCTTCGAGGCGTCTGACCGAGCTGGAAACAGGGTTCAAAACACGTTGACGGTGATTGTGGCACCCGTTAGCGATCCGCCACGTTTGGTAGCACCACTGCCAAATCTCAGTGTGGCTGAGGATGCAATTATCCCCGAAACGGTGTTGTCGCCAACATACTTCTTTGATCCGGATATCGGCGACACGCTGGTATTCAGCGTTACCAATTCGAATTCCGATGTAGTAACCGCCTCGATTGTCAACGGCCGTCTAAGATTGGTTCTGGTTCCCGATGCGTCTGGGGTAGCAACCATCACGGTCAAGGTCGTGGACAGTACTGGCAATGTTTTAGAAGATAGTTTTGATATTTCGGTGGCACCGGTCAATGATGCACCTCGCGTGGTCAACGATCTGTTCTATACAACACCGCAAGGATCGGAGCTACGAACGACCGATGCGACGGGAACACTGACGACAACACTGCTCGATAATGGCGTATTGGCAAACGATCGCGACGTCGAGGGTAACACCTTCACTGCTCGAATCAAAGTTGCCCCGACCCTCGGTACCGTAACGATCAATGCGGACGGTACGTTTAGCTACATTCCATTCGCAACGACGCTCAAAGGAGCAGTCGACACATTCCAATACGAAGCAGTCGATTCGCTGGGTGCAGTCAGTGCGCCGGGTCGAGCTTCGATAACGATTGGCAATCCACTTCCTTCCAAGCACCAGAATCCAATCCAACGATTGGACGTGGACGCAGATGGATTCGTATCACCGATCGACGTCCTGTTGATTATTAACTTTATCAACTTCAATGGCCCGTCGGTTTCGGTGATTGGACTACCGGCGCCACCACCTTACCGGGATGTGAACGGCAACAATGTTATTGAGCCTCTCGACGTTCTCGAGATCATCAATTTCATAAACGATCGTGGCAACAGTGGGGCTGGCGAAGGGGAAATGGTTGGCATTTCGAATGCAATGCCGAATTTGGCTGCTCCGCTAACATGGTCGGCGGACGTGATGCGAGAGTCGCAAAACATGGCCACCGCCATGGTAGTTGTGCCGGCTGCCAGTCACGGTGGGGACCACCGTGCCACCCTGGCTGCGAACGCTGCTCAGCCGTTGGGTCGGAATCCAGGGCCAGTTCCAGCGAGCCTGGCTGATTACCTAGCGAACTTCGGAATGGATGACGAGGAGCTAGAAAAGCTGGCATTATCGACTTCGGATTCAATGGCCGCGGACGACCACGAATCGTTAGACTCGTTCTTTGCGGAAGTCTTCGGTAGTTAGATAAACAATTACAATGGTTGGCGCCTCGACAGAGGCGTCTAGCCCAACTATCACTGAATCAACCCCATCAATTTTTTCAAATCTGTAAAGCCTCCAAGGTTCATCCAACATGGGAATTGACGCATTCAAATCTGCAGACCGAAACGGCTCCTCGATCAAGTTTCGAAGGAAGCAATTTCGTTCGCTGCTTTGCGAGAACCTCGAACGTCGAGACCTGATGGCAGTCGACGGGCCGAGGTTATTGTCGATCGCTCCAAACTCCGGTGAGATTTTTTCCACGACGAGCGCGAACAATTTGATTGAATCGCCTCGCGAGTTTATTTTCCGATTTGATTCCGCCATCAATCCATCGACCATCAATAACGGAATTCGAATTACCCGTGCCGGTGGAGATGCAACCTTTGGCGCAACCTCACCGTCAGCCGACGTGCTTGTGCCGCCCGCCTATTTGAATTTTCCGGATGCTCAAAATCAGCGGGTGGTAGTCGCAAGATTCTCACAACCGCTGCTAGACGATTTGTATCGTATCGAGATCTTTGGCGTTGACATGGCATCCCCCGCGACGACCGCCATTAGGGATATTGGAGGCTTGACGCTCAAACCTCGTAGGATAGGTACCGATCGAGATACGTATGATTTTGATTTGGAACTTGGAACCAAGATCACGGCCGTCGTTCCGCAACCGATTGATCGTAGCGCCGGAGGTGTGCTTTCACGTCGAGGCAAAGATATCGAAGTCTATTTCAACGATGCGGAGCTCTACAACCAGGCGGTCTCGACAGGTTCGCTAGGACCAAATGCGACGAATCCAAAAGTAGTCGATCCGCAGTATTACAATTTGATTTTCACGAAGGATACCGTTAATCCGAACGACGACGAAGTGTTTCGGCCGAACTCAATTGCCTACGATCCGTTATTGAAGAAGGCGACGTTAACGTTTGCTCAAGACATAGAGCAACTGCCGGTTGTCAAAGGGTCAGGGACCTTCCGGTTGCGAATGGGATCGAATGCGCCGGTCGCAAACTCGCTAGTCAATGTTGTTCCTACTCAGATCAACGTCAATACAGACCCTGAGGGTTTCCTAACGGGTGCCAATGACTTGGGAGCCATTTCGGGATCATTCTCGACAATTCTTTCCGAAGAGATCCGTGTCGTTAGCAATCCACTCGTGGCGGATTTCCCTGGTTCCGGCTTCGAGCCTGGACATCGGGACATTCAAGACGAAAACCATCAAGGTTCGGCACCTGGATCAACCGCTGACGCCAATATTGAAAC
>JANLUJ010000532.1:0-4390 GCA_031363425.1 Pirellula sp. | reverse complement strand
TGGGCAATTTTCTGCAGCACAGGTCGCTCACACTTTCTATGGTTGGTTCCCCAAGATGAAAGTGGTTCTCGTGTCCAACTTTACTTCAGCGAAGGACCGGCAGCAGACAATCCAAAATTGCTCGAAAAACTGAACGGCAGTAAGGTTACTGCTTACCGCAGCGATAGTGAATCGGAAACGCAGACCGTTGGCTTTAACACGGACAAGAGTTCACTTGTCGCTGCGTCGAAGGGTGCGTCCGCATGGTGCCTGAAGCATACATATGGTGTGTTTGGTACCGACAAAAAGAAATTGCTGATCTATTCCGCCTCGAGCGTCACATGCGAGCGAGAGGGAATGGAGGACAAGGACAGTGTGCATCTTCCAAGTGAAGGATTTGTTGTACGACCAAGCTTCGACGGCAGTAAGCTCTCACTGGCGATTTGTATCAATGGTTCACCGGCCAAGGCTTTCGAATTCGAGCTTCATTCTCCGAAAGATCATCGCACTCTCAAAACAGATGATCAAGGTATCGCAACGACCGAAGCCGTCGCAGCTGGCGTCTATGCAGTTCGATGCTCGGAGTCAAATGAGATGACTGGCCAACACGAAGGTGTTGATTATCAATCCATACAACACTACACAACGATTAGCTTCATTGTTCCAAACCTTAATGGAGCGAAGCTTGTGCCCGAAGAAAAAGAATCGTTGGGTGCTATACCCGAAGCGATTACCAGCTTTGGGGCTACGGCTTCCAACGGTGTGATCTACGCGTACGGTGGCAACACGGGTGGCGCCCACTCGTACTCCAATGACCAGCAGTTCAACAAGCTTATCCGACTTGACCTAAAGAACAACAAAGGTTGGGAGCAAATTGCAGAAGGAGCACGCGTGCAAGGAAACGCATTGGTGTCGTATGGATCCAATCTAATCCTTGTGGGAGGGTTCACGGCCACGAACGCCAAAGGGGAAAAAGGAAACTTGGTTTCGCAATCGGCTGTACAGCAGTATGAACTCTCGTCGGGTAAATGGTCGGATTTGCCGAGCCTACCGGAACCTCGATCGTCGATGGATGCAATCG
Source organism: Pirellula sp. (assembly GCA_031363425.1). GTDB lineage: Bacteria > Planctomycetota > Planctomycetia > Pirellulales > Pirellulaceae > JBKCUI01. The sequence goes on along the minus strand of JANLUJ010000532.1, from coordinate 3,330 downwards.
TCCTGAATGGATATTTGTATGCCATCGGCGGCTGGAATATGAAAGGGAATTCAGACGAAACCGTCTGGCACAAAACCGCATGGCGACTTCCACTTGAGAAAGCAAAAAATGGCTGGGAACCAATTGCCTCACCTCCATTTCAGCGGCGAGCCGTCGCAGTCGCAGCGCACAATGATCGCGTCTTTGTTATTGGTGGCATGAACGAGGATAGTCAAACAACCACCGAGACCTGCATATACGAGCCGAAGACCAATACGTGGGAGACGGTGGCTCCGATCGCTGGCGTGCCGATGACTGGCTTCGGAACTTCTGCCGTTGAGGTTGGAGGTGAACTCATTGTGAGTGCGGTTGACGGATCCATACAACGCTTCAATGATGAACGAAGCGTCTGGGAAATTATTGGACAAATACCGACAGGACGGTTTTTCCATCGGATCGTGTCGGTCTCGGACAAGGCCTTTGCAATCATTGGCGGCGCCAACATGAGTGTCGGCAAGTTCCGAGACACACCAATTGTTCGATTGGCAGGTCGATAATCATTTTGCAAATTCAAGTTCACCAAAGGACTTTATCTTGATTCTTTCGAAAATGAACATCGGTTTCGAAATATCCACTATCGCTTGCTTCTATGCCATTTTCATTTTCAGCCCCAATCTAGTTTGCGCCCAAGATCCACAGCTTGGCAAGTTTGGCGGGATCTCCATTAATTCGTCGCAAGATGTACCCTTGGAAGCTGAAAAGCTTCGACTTTCGATGTTGGTCAAGGCAGAAAGCAGAGACGGAAAACTCGCGTTGCAATCTCTCTACGCCCATCAAAATCGGGTAAAGAAAGAACTGGAGGGGTTGGGGGCAATGGCAAATTCCATTGAGTTTTCTAAAGCATCTATCATTGTCGGTGTACCGGGAGTAGACGACATTGAAACTGCCAAGAAAAGAATACGCCAACAATCTGCCCAAATGAGAAACCTCAACGCCGTGGCAAGAGGACGAAATGCTGTATCGGACATTGATGATGAAGCTGAATTTCCGACGGTTTATACTGCCGCGTCCAAGGTATCGGCGGAATGGATTCTTTCAAAAAACGAAAGTGATTCGAACCTCCTCCTTCCCTCAACGATCAGAACGGCTATTGACAAGAACGATCTCAGAGGACGAGAACTAAAAGTTGCGTTGAGCGAGGACGAGCAAAAGGTCATCGCTCCGTTGCTGGGCGGGGTCAATGTCTATACCAGCGAGAGCCGTGTGCCCGATCTGCAAATAGCGTATGTCGGGCGAATGTCGGAATCGCAGGAGGTAGAGGCTATCAATGAAGCGTTCAAGAAAGCGGAAAAGCAGGCTGCATCCTTGGCCCAAATCATGGGCAAGCGCGTCATCGGCGTTCGCACTATTACTATGTCGTCCCTCCAAACTCTGAGTATGGGCAGGGCCTACGAGTATGGCCCTAATGGTCAGCTTATTCCCTCCAATCCTCGCAAGGATCCGCGGGAAGCTGTCAACGAAGACTTAAACCTTTTGAAACACATGATTTCAATTTCGCTGCAATTCGACACCGAATGAAGGCGAATGCACAGGAAATCAAAAAAGGGAGTGGTAGTCACACTTTGGCGAACATGCCTGAAATTCTTAGGTGGTTGTCGTAATGTGCCGTGGCGACCAAGTTGCTTTCCAGGTGAATGTCCATATCCCTGGCCAACGTAGGGAGCTTGAAGCGGTGGACCTCTTTCTCTTGTGTATCGTTAAAGAAGAGCAAAATACCGCCAGTGGATCCACCTGAAACCCCCACTGCGGTCCCATCCATTAACCATTGGACACGCCACACCAAACCGCCTGCAATCCCATCACAAGCATGCGATTTTTTCAAAACTCCATCGGACCAGTTGAGTCGGAGTACAAGCGGTTCATGTACAGCACCAAAGGGATTCGTCGCTTTGTGTGTCCCGGCAGCAAGGAGTTCGTTTCGCTGGACGTTCAAAGCCATTGCACGCACACCACCAAACTCCGCTCCCTGACCCTTGTTTTCTGCGTACAACGGCGTCGCATCGATAGTGCGTTCTAACTTTCGATCCTCTAGATTCCAAATGTGTATTTTCCCAAGCAAGTCACCCGTAAGGAGTTGATTCCCACCAGGATGAAACAACACGCTGTAGATATGTCGCTCGTGCCCTGCTAATTCGTAGATCATTTCGCCAGTTGACATACTCCAAATACGTACAATACGGTCATTTCCCACCGAAGCAATTGTCTGGTTGTCTGGGGAAATGGCCACGCCGCGAATCCAGCCTGCATGCGCATCAATCTTTCGAAGGATCGACGTTGATTCATCTTGGACCGACCACCAAATGATTTTTCCATCGCAGCCACCAGTTACCAACTGCCGACTGTCACTGCTGAAGCATAGCGCATGTACCCAGCTCTCGTGTCCGGCAAGCACCTTCTTTTCGCCACTGGGGACCGCCCATAGTTGGATCAATGAATCCTCTGAACTACTAGCGACTTGGAGACCATTTGGTGCCATGCGGCACGCGATTAGCGGCCTATCGTACTTCCATTGAAATGCGACATGTGTCTTGGTGATGTCCAGGGCTGGGATCAATTTAGGTCAGCACTTTCCAGATAGGGGCGGTTGCCGGGTCCGCAATAGGCAGCTCTCGACCGTCTACCGCAATCGACTGCGACGAGTCGACACCGACGGCGCGAAGGTAGGTGTGGAAAAGTGATCCATGGTCCACTTGGCCGTCGACGACCTCGGTCCCCTCGTCATTGGTCTTGCCAAAGACAGCCCCTCGAGCCAATTTCCCACCTGCCATGACGACCGACCAGGCTTTGGACCAATGATCGCGACCGTAGTACAAGTTGATATTGGGTGTTCGTCCAAACTCACTCAAAACCACAACCAAAGTTTTCTCGAGTAAACCGCAGTCGGCCAAATCGGAAATCAAGGTTGCGAAGGACTGGTCGAACTCACCGAGTTGTTCGATGTGGAAAATGAAATTTTCGTTATGCGTATCGTAGTTAGAATGCGTTACCTGAACAAAGGACACACCATTCTCGAGAAGGCGACGAGCCATCAAGCATTGTCGTCCGAAATCGTGCTTACCGTATCGGTCCTGGTCGCTCACTGGCTCCTTCGAAATATCAAATACGTCCTTGCGCTCCATCAATCGCAAAGCTTGTTCATAACTGTGGGTATAGGCGTCGGTAATCGCAGTCCTTCGACGCGAAAGAAACTCTTGATTGATGTGTCGTCGAAATTCGTGACGTCGAGCTTCCGACTCGTCGGTGATGGCATCTGGTTTAGTAGTGTTCGGTGGCGGCTTGCTTCCTCCTAAC
>JANLUJ010000489.1:0-1638 GCA_031363425.1 Pirellula sp. | reverse complement strand
TGCAGGTTCGCGAATGCGTACTTCGTCGACAGGCAGGAGGGGAAGTTCATGGAGCCATTGTTGCTGCTACTCGGGCTTTAGTATCCCATTGATGCGACGGTAGTAATCCGAAACACGCTGCCGATATTGGGTTGGAATGTTTTGTTGTGATTGGCCGGCCGCGTCACTTGATTGCATTTCCGAAGTCCCGCTCTTGCCATTGCCTCGTTTGGCAATTTCGGATTGCGTGGCTGAACCTTGGCTTACCTTGTCCGAACGACCTTGACTCGAAGGCGATGGTGTTGGCATCGACCCGTACATTCCCATGTTTTGTTGGTTCGGCGAACGCGATGAGAAGCCATTGTTGGCACTACTTGGTTCGCCTGGTTGGGATCCACCTTGGCCTTGGCCTGGCTTTCTGCCTTTTTGATTCATTCGCTGTTTCAATTGCTCCAGCGAACGGCCCATTTTTGAACTTCCTGACTTGCCAGGTTTCTGAAATGCTCCCTTTAGGCTTTTCTCGGCGCTATCGCCCATCGCATTGCTTTCCGGCAACAATGCGTCCAGCGAATCTGCTGCAGCTTTAGCATTTTCAGCTGCCTGTTTGAACTTGGACTTGAGGAGCGACTTTTGCGCATCGTTCATCAACTCGGGCGCACCACTTTGTTTAATCCCCTGCGCTAGTTGCTGCGAGGACTGCTTCAACTCGGAAAACTCTTCGGTTTCAGGCAACTGCGATGCGTTCTCGTCCATGCTTTCAGCCAATTCATTCAGCTCTTGCCTCAGCTGTTCTTGCGTCGCTTCCATTTCCATCATGCGACGCTCGTTCGATGGGTCGTTTGGGTCGGCGTCTGCTAAAGACTGCATGCGTTCTGACAGCTCTTTTTGGTTTTTTACAAGTTCTTCGAATCTTTCTTTGTCTTGCATGAGCGGCAAGGTCTTGCTCAGTTCATTCAATGGATCAATGGCCTCCTCCTTCAATTGATTTCGATCGGACTTCGTCTTATCTCGAAGAGCCTTCAACGAGTCTTGTTCGGATTCGTTCAACGGCCTTTTTCCTTCTTGGTCTTCCGCCATTTGTTTCATTTGCTGCGCGGTCTTTTTGGTCTGCTCAGCCAATTCCTTCAACATCTCTGCGAGTTCTCGGTCGATGTCGATGTCCATCGGATTCTGTGCGAGTTTGTCTATTTGCCCTGCCGCCGTTTGCGCCGCATTTTCTGCCGCCAGAAGTTTCTGTTGAAGTGCTTGTTGAAGGGTTTCGTTGTTAGGATCGGCCGCAGCTTGTTCGGCAGCCTCTTGAGCTTCAGCGATGGCTGTCGAAACGTTCTCCAATTGACGTTGAGCCGCTTCGTATTTTGCAGCCAAAGCCTCGGCCCCGCGTTGTTCTAACATGCGTTCTTGAAACTCATCGACAGAGATGATTCGGATCGTGGTCTTCGGCGACTCTGCCCCCTTTGGCCCATTCGGATCGTTGTCCTCCGTCCTTGCAAACAAATCGATCTCATCACCAGGAACCAGGCCATACCGATTGAGTGGAAGTTGCAGAATAGCATTAGCTCGAGCTGATTCATCGACGGCCAGATCGATAGAGCGCGATGCTGAACCGTTCAGGCTTCGGTAGAGTCGGAGCTGCGTGATTCCAAAATCATCCTCGGCCGA
>JANLUJ010001215.1:0-4459 GCA_031363425.1 Pirellula sp. | reverse complement strand
GGCGTCGGCGTAGACCGTGTTATTAGACGAATTGGCGCATAGTTCCAACGCCTGCTTGAATGTGTCGTACTTGGTGGCCTTGGTAAGTAAGAACGATTCCATCAAAGCCTTCACCGGTTCCTTCATCAATTTCACCGCGATCCACTTGCCTCCCGACTCGCGCACAATGGGTCCATGATGCGTGCGATAGATCGTAAAGTCCCGATGGGCTAGTCCCGTGGTCGTGCGGTACGCAATGGTCACACTGCTCGTACTGACTGGCAATCGTTGCTCGCCATATTGGTAGTACAGTCCTTCCGGATCCTCGACAATCGTCTCGGCGTACTCATCGATCGTGTCAGCCGAGGTCGAAGTGTGCATCCAACCAAGCCGTTCATTGAACCCTTGATACACGAAGAACTGGCCCCACGTGATGGCACCGTAGGTGTTGAGCCCCTCGTCGCTCTGCACCTGGGATTCCGCGCGGAAGAAAAAGGAGGTATGGGGATTGATGAGCAATAGCGACGCACCAGACAAAGTCAGTGAAGGGGCAATAGCGATGCCGTTCGAACCGCCTAGGTCGCGGCGTGCAGCATTGTCGGAGGTCCCGACTGTACTTCGTCGCGGCTTACTGTAGAACGCTTCCAGCGCGGACAGCGACACCGATTCGATATCCCACCCGATGCTGCCTTCGCTGAACGACAGCACCATCCACGGCTCGAAACGTGTAATGACCTTAGGATGAACATCGGAGTGCGCGTGCAGGAAGAAGTTCAAGCCGTCAGCCCATGCAGTCGCCAACTGTTTGAGCCAGTCCGGACACGATGCGTAAAGCGACTTCATCTCGTCCGGATCGAGTGCGAGTCGAATTCTGAGGTCCTCGAAGATCTTTGACTCACCGTCTGCTTCAGCGGTCCGGCCAAGCGCTTTGAGGTAATTCATTTCAATTCGGTTGAAGTCGTCTTCCGCTTGAGCATAGATCAAGCCAAAGACGGCGTCGGCGTCAGTCTTGCCGTGGATATGCGGAATGCCCCAATCGTCTCGAGTAATTGTGACGTCCTGCGCCCGCTGTTCCCAAGCGGCAAACTCACTGCGGGCAGGTGGGCGCTGGCGCGAGCAGGCGCTGGCTGCCGCGACAAGAGTGATGACAAGCAGGAGACAGACTATGCGACAACCAATACGACTTTCGCACCTCCCCGTCTGTTTTTCGGCAATCACCTCAGACTTAATTGACAATGCATTTGCAGTCCAGGCCAAGAGAAGTGCAAAAACTCGGTTCATTGTGTGGATCCTTGGACGGAGGCAAACGTGTTGAGATAGGCCGGACCGACGTTCGATCGACGCAGGCACTTTCAAGCGACGTGCAATCCAAGAACGTATGATGCTCTACCAATATAGGGCCCAATTGAGTTTCGATCCCGACAATCGACCGACGATTTACCGGATTCGCGATGAGATTAACTACAACAAATACGTTCGCGGCATTTTGCCAACTCTTGTTTAACCGACTTCTAGTGGCTACTTTGTGGGCTTCCATTCCAGTGCCGTCGCACAGGCATCTTGATTGAACATCTTTTCGTGATCGTGCTCGATCCCCTCGGCGATTACGAGCTTCCAATTGAATGGCCATTTTTTCTCGGTGGCTAGGGACTTCGCGGCCGCGAAAGCATTTTTCCCCCGCTCGTAACGCGTTCTTCCCTGCGCGTCAGCCGCGGGTAAAATGTCGAGGTACTCGTCGCGCTGAGTGTCGTCGCTGCCAAGGTAGATCGTCAGCGGCTGCGCCAAATAATCCCTCAGTACTTCTTCGGATCGCAATTCTTCGGGTAGTCCACCAAAGCCGTAGGGAAACTTTGCTGAGAGGATCGGAATGGTATGAGTTCCTGGATTTGCAGCCACAATTCGGCTGGCTTCGGTGGGAATAAAGGCTGCCAAGCGGACGAGGAATTGTGCGCCGCCAGAATGGCCGATCAACGAGTAGGGCATCTCGGCTCTTCCTTCTCGTCGACGCATTTCCGTCGCGATTCGATTTACATACTCGCCGGTCCGATCTTCGCGTGCTGTCGCCTTTCCGTCGGCGATTATTCCGCCGAGTTGGTATTTAGGAAATGGAAACGTTTTCTCATCGAAGAGCGGCGCCACAATGAGAGCCCCAAATCGATCTCCCATCTGGATAGAGTGGTCCCGGTACTCCTCCGCGTTTCGGAGCACGCCGTGAAACACCATCAGCATCGGGCCATCATGAAATTCTACGGGCTTGTAAACGAACAATTTCAACTGGACTTCGCCAAACACGACCTCGACGGTCGACTTGCCAAACGGCAGTGGATCGGCCGGAAGCAGAAGCAAGCTCATCATCCAAAGGATCTGCATGATCGGTTCTCCTGGTCAGTAGGGAATTATGGTGAAGTCAAATCAATGGAACTAGACAGCCAAATCTTGCGGATCAAATGTAACTTGCGCTCAATGGTTCGTTCTGACTTGTCGTATTGAGTTGCAATTTCTTCGTTAGTGTATCCTTCCATTTTTTTGACCGCCAATTCAATCAGTTCTTGGCTGGGCAGTTTGGCGAGCAACCGGGCACATTGTTCCGCAAATTCAGCGGCTAGCTGTGGCGTTGGCTCATGGCAAACCAACTCATTTAAGAGCAACTCCTGTCCTGCGTCGCTGGCATTATCGCTCAGCTTCTTCCAGTCGCCGCCGCGTTTCTTGCGAGCCTGATCGCGAATTAAATGATGCACCTTGTTCCGGGTAATCGTGGCCAGTAATCTCCACAAGTTCTCCCTATCGTTTATATCGGGATATCGACCATTTTCGATCTGAATGCAAAAACTGTTAAACGCACTCAGCGCAACATCTTCCTGGTCTGCGATAACAATGCGAGTCGAAGCCAGTCGCTTCTGTGCTAGCGAAGCAAGTCGCTGGAAGAATAGTTCCCAAAGTTTCTGTGCGGCGGCAGCATCGCCTTGTCGCAACCGATCTACCCAAAATCCAGTTCCGTGAGATTCAGCCATTGAGATAACAAAACGTTAAACACCAAGAATTTCTGCCACACGCTCTGTTTAATCTAACAGATTGGTTTGCACTATGTTGTTTTAACCTACCGAGTGGCGGGCTCATAAAATGCCGTTTTTGTGTCGGCTCAGCAACACGATTCCACAAATAGGATTGCAGATTCACTAGAATGGAGCCAGGAATTCGACCTATCTATACCGTCGACATACCGAATTCAAATGACCGACAGCGATCCAGACCATTTCATTGAATCCGTCCAGCGAGCGCTCCAGGTCGATCAGATCTGCGATGCGTTTGAAGTCGAAATCAAATCTGGAAACCGGCCCAGCATCGAAGAGTTTCTTTCACATGTTGCTGGCGCTGCCAAACACACGTTACTCTTGGAACTATTGAGGCTCGATATGCATTACCGGCATCTATCGGGTGAGACTATCGCCGCTGATGAATATCAAGATCGATTTCCTGGGCTACCTTTGTCACGATTGCAAGAGACTATCCAAGTCGCCGAATTCCGCGGACGGCGCCCAGCTAACTCCTTAGGAGACGATCAGCAATCACTCGATTCGAACGGACGTCTCTTGATTCAACAGGGACATAAAGAAATTCTTGGCGACTTTGAAATCATTCGCGAGATTGGTCGTGGCGGCATGGGGGTTGTCTTCGAGGCCCGACAGGTTTCGCTTAGTCGCAAGGTGGCTCTCAAAGTTTTGGCCAATGGCTTGGGGCTAACTGCTCAAGCTGTGCAGCGTTTTCGACGTGAAGCCGAAGCGGCCGCTCGCCTGCACCATTCGAATATCGTGGCGATCTACGCAGTCGGGGAACAAGCTGGGTCTTACTTCTATGCTATGGAGTTGATCGAGGGACCTTCGCTCGATCACGTTATTCGTGAGGCACGTCGCACACACGTCGACAATGCCAACGCTAGTCAGTTTAGTGATTCGGATAAATTGAAATCGACTTCTGCGTACTTAGACGCTGAGCATGGACAAACTCAAAACGTTATCAAGCTAACATCGTCTTCGTTAAGATCGGGCAGCCACCACTACGATAGCTTAGCCCGTTCGATCGCCGAAGTGGCTGATGCGCTCGATTATGCTCATAAGCAAGGGATCGTTCACCGCGACGTCAAGCCAGCCAATATTTTGGTATCAGAGGACGGTCGTTTTTCGATTAACGACTTTGGACTTGCACGCGTATTGGAACAGCCAAGCATGACCACAACCGGTCAAATGCTTGGCACGCCCTCATACATGTCACCGGAGCATATCACTGCCGGTAGGACTGCGTTAGACCATCGCACGGACATCTATTCATTGGGAGCAACCCTTTATGAACTACTCACGTTGAGTCCGCCGTTTGTGGGAGAGGGACGCGACGAACTGCTGTCGCAGATCTTGCACAAGGAACCAAGGTCGTTGCGACGTATCGACAAAACGGTGCCAGTTGATTTGGAGACGATCTGTCTCAA
>JANLUJ010000461.1:0-2915 GCA_031363425.1 Pirellula sp. | reverse complement strand
TTTAGGCGACCGGCAGACTGAAAAGTACCAGTAGCACGACGCGCGAGCTAGTGAATTGGAAGCTGGAATCACTAGCTTGCGCGGCGTACTAGGTAGGGTTATATCTGCCGGACGCCTTGGTGCATTTGCCGATTGATACGGACGCTAGCAGCGTCCGCCACGTTGCTAGTTTTCCACGCCTAGGAGATGTCGTAGGCAGACTTCCAAATGGCGGGAGCGAAATGGGAATCCGTCCTCGATCAACCGTCCGCAATGGGCTCGGGTACTAGCCAGCAACATGGCATCGGCCATTTCGCCCAGCATCAAACGGAGAGCAAATGCTGGTGCTGGCACCAGCGAAGGTCTATTGAGTACTCGTCCTAAGGTTTTTGAAAAAGTACGATTGTCCGTTTGCTCGGGCGCAACCAAGTTGTAAGCACCAGTGCAGTTAGGATTGGTTGCCAAATAAATAAAGCCAGCCGCTGCATCGTCGACGTGGATCCAACTCCAAAATTGACGACCATCGCCAACCGGTCCGCCTATCCCGAGTCGAAATGGAACGAGAAGTTTCGCAAGAGCTCCTTGCCGAGGATGCAATGCCATTCCGAGTCGGCCTATCGCGACCCTGTTTCCAGACCTTTCAAAATCCATGGCAGCGGATTCCCAGTCGACTGCCAAATGAGCCAGAAAGTCGTCGCCGGTTCGGGCCTTTTCATCCAATACTTCGGATGCGCGGTCACCGTAAAAACCAACTCCTGACGCACACACAAAGGCTTTGGGTGGCGTATCCAGTTTGCATAAGTCGCGGACCAATTCCTGTGTCCCTTGGATTCGACTTTCACGAATGGATAGTTTTGCAGAATCTGTCCAACGCGACGAAGCGATCCCTTTCCCTGCGAGGTGAATTACTGCATCTAAGTTCTGCATACAGACTTCGTCCGAAAAGCCATTGCCAGGCTGCCAAACGACCGTTCTGGAGGAGGTAGGAAAATCCTGGTCGCGATCTCTAGAAGTAGGCCGAAGGATCCTAACGGCTTGGTGCCCCATGACGGAAAGCAAGTCTACCAAGCGACGTCCAATCATGCCTGTACTGCCAGTAACACCGACACGAAGGCTTCGGTTCGAAGTGTATTGACGCAAGAAATTTTGGAGTTTTAAGTCAGCAATAGTAGTCTGGTGTCGAAAAGCGAACATCGCTTGCAGCTTGGATCGTACCAGTGGTAGTCCAAACGTACCGAACATTCCAAACTTTGTTTCGAACTCTACTTGATCACGAAGAATCGATTGCTCCGGACCCAAGCTTTCAAAGATGTGATTGTGTACCCATGACTTGAACGGACCTGAGATTAGAGAGTCTTGAAAACTCTCGGGTGGGATGAATGCGGTATGACGAGCGTGCCATCGAAGTGGGAATCCGAAGAGTGAATTTCTTAGGACAACTTCAGAGCCGACCATTAGAGAATCGCCTCGTCGTTCTACGTTCACGTTCTCCCAAGGCGGGATCAGTCGATTCAAGGCACCGGGATTGGAATGGTATTGAAATAGCTCTTGTCGATTGCAATCAATGGCCACAGAGCGTTCATAGGTTGGCATGAACTACATTTCAGCATCGGGGAGAGTAACTGATTCGGTCATATCTCGAAGCTTGTCCAACGCCCGCTTTTCGAGTTGCCGAATTCGCTCTTTGGAGACGCCTAGCTTATCCGCTAGACGCTGCAATGTCTGGATACGTCGATGCCCACCCAGCGAAAACCTAGCACGAATGATGAATTTTTCGCGACGGTCTAAGTGATCCAGCATAATCGATAGCCTCGCTTTGAGTTCATACCATCGTTGTTCGCTCATCGATGACTCTTTTTGGTCGTCGCTAAAGTCGATTCCATTCTCATGAATGCTGCCGAAATTACGTTGGCGGTCCTTTTGCTTTTCCATGACAGTACGGTAGGTATGGCGACGAACGACCTGGGTCGCATACGTGCTAAAGCGAAATCCAAGCCCTACATCAAATTTATCCACGGCCCGAATGAGGGCAACGATTCCGTCGCTCAGTAGATCATCGAATCGATTCTGCGGGTTGACGAATTTTTTTACTATGGAGATGACGAGGCGCATGTTGGATTTCACAATCCAATCGCGATACCAATCTGCGGCTTTTAACAAACACTCAATTCGCTTTACGTTCCAACAATCGCCAAGGTCCGAGTCTGACTTCAGTGCATTTGCTTTGAATCGCAAGTAGTTCATACGGTTGAAAACGGACTTTTCCTCGTCTGGAGTCAAAAGCCTTGCTTCGCACAGCCTTGCTAGATGTGCAGGCAGCAACGGTGCTTTGGACGGTTTGACTACGACTACCTCGCAACTTGTTCCAAACAAGCAGTTACCCAGTATTTCAGTTTCCGATGACTTTTCATCGAAGGAAATGCTTGAAATAAACTCGATCTTATCGGAGCTTATTTTTTTCACACGGATATCGATTTCGCGAGCCGAACTTTGCTCTGGGCTGGTCAGCTGCATGAAATGGACGAAAGCTTCCTCAAGCTCCTTGTGTCGGAAAGTTCTGGGAAGCTTGGCAGGTGCTTTCGTTCGAACGTCGCCCTGCAGATTGTTGGTTGGTTTTTTTGCCCGTTTCGATTTCGCTATCATTGTTGTTGTCATTGCAATCTCCTAGTCAGGAATCGATATCTGTTGCGAAGCCGCTACGAACAGTATTCGTTCGAAACGCCGAACTAGATTCGTTCAAATCGTTCTTTATTCCTTTTATAACGATCTAGCAGGTGCGGTCAAATAAAAGAATCTTGTCTCCTTGCAACAACTTCTCATGAAAACATCGAAAAAACGACGATTTGAGCGAATTGCTCAAGTAGCCTAGATAATGGATATGGAGTAGACGCTTCGTTATACTGATCGAAGAAGTCAGACAAAATCGATCAAATCAT
>JANLUJ010000441.1:0-3063 GCA_031363425.1 Pirellula sp. | reverse complement strand
ATTGGCTTGCTGCTCCAGTAACAAGTTCAACGTATTGCCTAAGTTGTCGGAGCTGGCAATCTGTGCGAGAACGGCTTTTGGCAACGCAAAACTTTCGATCGGTCGTGCGACCCAATTCGGTATTCGAGTTATGCGCTCTTTTAGCTCGGTTACTTTTCCAGGTCCGATGATGACCGCCGTGCTTCTTTTTGACTTGTCGTCAATCGAAATCTCACCTCCGTCTATCTGCGCTTGCAATCCCGCCGCAGTCGTTCCAAGGACAATGGTCGCCTTTGATTCCCATCTCAGGGTTCCCATCATCGTACCGGTTAAGCACAGGTCGATAGTAGTCCCTTTTGGGACATCGACTAGAGCGACGAAACCGTGCAGGAGATCCAGTCGCCCCGAGACATTTTGTTTGGTGCGAGTCAGCTGCAAGCCTGTGTCGGCTGCCAACACGATTTTGCCACCGGACGCCAAACTCGCTTCAGCCCTAGACAGCGGCAAGGTACGAAGCTCTAGAGGTTGCAGGTCATTGTTCGAATCCCATTCGCGTCGACCGGGTTCGACACTCTTCCACGCTGATTCGACAACCGTTTTCGGATTATCCAGCCCTCCGGATCGCTGTGCCAGCAGCCCCGAGATCTTTGTCCACCGGATCCCCGAAATCTCGGAGGACAGATGTGTCGTTTCACTCGGTTCCATCGATTCCAGCGAGTTTTTAACTCGGGTCTCCGAAGCAATCTTTTTTGAATCGGCTTCTGGGGCTGCTTCATTCTGTCCTGTCGATTCTGGAATACGTGGTATGAGCACCAAGGAGTCCCCGACTGTTTCCGGTGTTCTTTTTGGTTCGATGGCCAAGTCTCTTTTGTCTTTGTTTCGAGGTGCCGGTTGGGTTGTATGCTGAGAACCCGTATCGGTCGCCAATCCAGTAGAAGCCGAATCCGAGGGCTGATCCACGATGTTAGACTTGGTTCCAAAATAACCAAACCAAAACAGAGCTATTATCGATGCTGCAAGTGAAACAAAGACTGCGAAGCCAACAGGCATTCGGAGCCGACGTTTCAATTGTTTGACTTCAGCTGGCCAAAGAATTTCGTTGACCTGAGCAGTTGGCGAGGTCACCGATTGCGCAACGGTTTCCGAGGGCAACTCAAATGTTGGAATCCCCATTAGCCGAACCGTCATAGAACTCGAAAGCGGAGGTAGTTCATTGACCTCATTGGCACAGCGAAGTGCCGCAACAATCTCCGCGAGAACACTATTGTCAATCAACACAGCATTGCAAATCGATCTCTCGTCGTCGGCCGTGACATCGCCGTCCACAAACGCCGCAACCAAGGGCATGGGCATGACTGGCCTGGTTGCTGAAAGGACGTTTTGCGTGTTGCCATTGCTCCTTAGTTCGCTTGCAATCCTTGGTATCATTTCACCAATTGGAAGCGGCACTCCAAGCTCTGCATCGCTCTTCTGAAGATGACGTTGTACGCAGTTTAGAATGGTCTGGCGATCCAAGATGTTGTTGTCTGATTTGCTCATGATGTCACTGCGGAGGCTCCACGTGTTTGCGCAACTTGGCTTCTGCACGTTGCAACGTAACACCGACAGATCCGATCGGAATATCTAAATCCAAACTGATCGTCGCGTAGCTTTGACCCTCCAAGTAAAAACGATTGACTACTTCCCTTTGTTTTTCAGGCAGATTTTCGAGAAGGCTTTGAACCCTAGACCTCTCCTCATCCAATAACATCCGGCGCGCCGGATCGGTTCCTGACAACGAGGCAGCCACCTGAGTAACGTTCGCGTCCGTGCAGACTCGCGTTTGGTGTCGCTTGCGAGCGAAACTACGGGTGGCGCACCGAGTTGAAATAACCGCCAAGTACGTTGAGAGTGCCGAGCGTCCTGCAAACGCTCTCAACGCTGCCAGATCGTTAGAGCAGAGAGCCACAAATACGTCCGCGGTTGCATCGTCAATAGCAAGCGTATCGTTCGTGTATCCGAATGAACGGGCAACGTCCGCGACTCGCGATCGAACGATTCTGCCGTAGTTCGTTACAAAACCATGCCAGACGGCAGCGTCTTTAGACAGCAGTCCCTGAACCAATCGCCGGTCTTCGGCATGGCTTTGTTTGCATTGCTCTGATGCTGACACTTTTTCACGCTGCAATTCAATACCCCGATTTTCTCCAGCTGCCGAAGCATACAGCATAATCTTTCAGGAATCAGGCTGATCTAATTTAGACTTGACTGGAATCCGGTCGGAGGGCTTTTGACGGAAAAACCCGCACAACCGTTTTATCCCGAATGATAATTGTTTGCGGCTAGTCAATCGGCTGGTACCACTCGTTAATAAATCACCTGATTTCGGAAGTGCTAAGGCCCTCGCTAAGGCGAGCGGCAGACTGAAAACAATAAATTGAGCCCGAGGCGCTAGATGATCAATGCCGCACGAAATCGGCTAGCGCCTCAGGCTCGAATCAATACATATAGAACTTTTCAAACTGCCTATCGCCTAAGAAAACAGTACCCTATCTTTTTCGTCGACAAAGAGCTTGTCCAAACCATCTGTGAGAATCGTGTCTTCCTCGCCATCGCGTGCCTGGATTTCGTCGACTCCGCCACCGCCGCTCATATAGTCATTGCCTGTACCTCCATTCAGCCAGTCGTTGCCGTCGCCACCGTAGAGTGCATCGCGTCCTGCATCGCCTGACAATGCATCATTTCCTTGCCCGCCCTCGAGACGATCGTTGCCCTCTCCGCCGTGAAGTCGATCGTTCCCATCATTGCCGAAGAGCAAGTCCGCGCCCGCACCTCCATACATCAAGTCATTACCACTTCCTCCGCCCATTCGATCGTCACCCAATCCACCGTCTAGCACATCGTTGCCCTCACCACCCTCGATTCGGTCATTACCCCGCATGCCAAGGAGAATGTCTTCTCCGTCGCCACCTTCAATAACATCATCAAAAGTGGGTTCCGGTGTCGGGGCTAGCGAGATCCTCTCTAGCAATGACCGTGCGACAGCAGATCTTGCGGATATCGTGGTCAGTATGTCTTCACTAACATCATCTCCTTCCATGCGGT
>JANLUJ010001212.1:0-3567 GCA_031363425.1 Pirellula sp. | reverse complement strand
TTGAGACAGGAACATCTTACCAAACTGTGGACTGCGAATCGGTCGGACCCATCTGAGTCGACTGGAACCATGTCCACAGAGGGGGGCTGTCGTTGAGAGGACATTTTCTTATCGGAGGACGACAAACTGGTTAACAGAAGTTGGCCAGCACATAACTGCGGACATTGAAGCTGGATGGCATACACCGCCACAATCACTTTGATGATGCCGTCTCACGCTGTTTGACAGGCAGACTCATGGCGACGCGGAAGCCGCTTCTATTGATGCGAATCGACGGATCGCCCCCGTACCGATGCGCCGACCGGCAATGGCCCGCACCGAAGGCCCAGTTGCCGCCCCGGACCACCCGGGACGAGCCCTCACTTGGACCATAAGGATCGATCGCCTCATTGGATGGAT
Source organism: Pirellula sp. (assembly GCA_031363425.1). Classification (GTDB taxonomy): domain Bacteria; phylum Planctomycetota; class Planctomycetia; order Pirellulales; family Pirellulaceae; genus JBKCUI01. The sequence continues at coordinate 3,168 of JANLUJ010001212.1, read as the reverse complement.
AGGCCGCATACCAATCCTGGCACCACTCGCAAATATTTCCGTGCATGTCATACAAACCCCATCGGTTTGCCTTCTTCTCGCCTACAGGATGGGTACTGCCAGCTTGACCTTCACCGAACCAGGCATATTCCTCTAGTGATTCCGTAGAGTCACCAAAACAATACGCGGTCGTGCTATGAGCGCGGTATGCGTATTCCCATTCCGCTTCTGTCGGTAACCGATAATGACGTCCTACTGCCTTCTCGTTTGGTAATTCCGTAAGCTTCCTGCAGAATGAGACCGAGTCGTCCCATTTGACTGAAGTCACTGGATATAGGATTGTGTCACCTTTGAGAGGCTGCAACATCGCTGGATTCTCCCCCATCACTTTTTCGTACTGCTCCTGCGTGACCTCATAAATTCCAAGGTAATAGGACTTAGTAATCGTAACTTCATGAGGCGTCTCATCTTCATTCCTACCCTCTTCCGATACAGGGGAGCCCATAGTAAACGAGCCTACATGTATCAAAACCAGCTTCATCCCGATGCTGTTGGTAATTGACTTTAGCTGTTGACCGTAAATTGGCGTCGAAAAGCCAGTAACAAGAATGATGCAAAGCAATACAGATCGCATTTCAAATCTCGCGATGGTTTGGTTCCTCATCAGGTTACGAGAAAAAAAGTTTCAGAAGAGGTTAATTCAAGGCTGCAAAGCTGAATCAGCGATGGGGCCAATCGGCATACGCCTTGGCGAGGCTTTCGCCCCAGTTGCCATACCAGGCATATCCGTTCCGGCGTTCGCTACCGATGTCCTTCATCGCATATTTAGGCGCACCATCACGATCGCAAAAGAATGGTCGGTTTGTTTCAATCTCGTAGAACCGCGCCCACACAGGGGAGGCAGAGTCGTCCTTGATTGCTTGGCGGTCACCTTCGATTTTCTCTACGCGAATGCCTTCAATTTTTGCGGATTCGAACCACGCCACACCAGCTTTGACAGCGCGAATAATTTCTGGAGTCGGTTTGTCGATGGTCATCAGATATTTCAAAACCCCTGAACTTTCCGAACCACTTAAGGAGACGAGTTCGTAGCTTCGAGCCATCGCCGGAGCCAATGTGACTTCATCATGCTGAGCGCACCAAACCGTGGGGGTGCCATTGACGACTACCTGGCATTTCGTAATGCAGTCGATGCCGCGGTCGATCGCGTTGATCGCTGCGCCGCGACGATCCCTATCGAGGAATTTGCATTCCTCTGCGGTGCCAGCATCGCGAAGAAATTCCAGCAGCCGAACCATGCAATTATCGTTGAAGGTGATATGCGTATAGTATCCCTTGCGTAAAGGGAAATACTGTGGCCATCCGCCGTTCTCATACTGAGCATTGAGGATGTGGTCAAACCCCTTCAGGAACGCCTTTTTGTAGCGTTCATCGCCCGTGGCTTTGAAAGCGCGGGCCAACGCTCGCAACTCACCCGTGGTGGCTCCGTTGTCAAAGGTACCCTCGAGCTTTGAACGTTCGCCCGTGTAAGGCTCTTTTGTGGTGTCCTTGTTTTTTGGCCAGTCCCCGTGTTCGGTTTGCCAAGAGAGAATGCAATCCATGGTTTTTCGTCCCTCGTCGCTGCCAAACCAATTATCAGGCCGTTTCGATAGATCTGCGGCCGTCGCAGGGTCGAAATAGGCCGCCGATAACACGAAGAAGGTTGCGAAAGTGATGGTGGAAAGTCGGATCACGATTCAGTTCTTTGTTTGTTGCTGCGAATAATCGATGGAGTCGAGAATGGAGTCGTAGCCAACGCATCCGTTGGTCGGTCCTCTCGCTTTGGCTAAAGTATATTCGAATGCTGGCGTTACATTCGGAAATTGCAATTTGGATTCCGTTGACGCTGATGTCGTCCCTTGGGGACTGGCTACGTGTAACGCCGCAATTCCATGGGCTCGAGCCCATGCCTACAACATGCCGCCGCATCAACGAGGATGGTATTTTTTGGCGGTATGTTCTTCGAGATCTTCTCGATAGAAGTACACGTCACGAAGCGTGCCAGTCGCATAACGCGTCGCCTGATCCGAGAAGTGTATTGACTTTGGGTCGCCACTCTCACCACCAGCCGTTATAGCCTTCGCGCGCACCTTCTTGCCGAATTCGACGACTGCCACAAAACTGTTTCCAGACGTCCCATACATCTGCTTCGTACCTGGGTACTTTTTCGACTCAAATGCAGCGAGAGATCCCCATCTTCCAGACGTGAACCCGACCGAGATACTTGGAGCGTTGTCGTTGAATGGCTGGACGATGTCACCCGTGAGACGCTGGAAACGGTTGATTTCGCCCCAAGGCGTCTTCCATGTTTTGAAGTCCATCGTTAATTTGTCGGATGCCGCGGCCAGCGCACGTAACCTTTGCTCTGGAGTGCTATCGATTGCAACGTGGCGAAGAACCGAGAGCGAATCAGAGTCGGGATCGGCCTGCATCGTGCGCCAGAGTTCCTGGGCAAAATATATTGCCAACGCAGTCGGCGTCGAATCCACCGACCATCGGCGGTCCCAATGTTCGAGCGACGCAATCTGATCCGTCAACTTTGCTTTCAGCGGATCCGAAGCGGCCGTCGCACCATATGCTTCAAAGAGCGGCGGCAGCAACTCATCAAACGCGGTGAGATTCGGGTCGAAGGCGGCCGCAACAAGTGAGTCGAGCGTGAAGCCCTTTTGTCCGGATAGGACGCGAATTGCGTGCAGGCCGCGCGGGTTTTCGCCATACTGATCCATGTACGACGGGAAATTCGAGGCCGAGGGGCTGTCGAGACCAGCCGCGGAATACGGCCAGTTGTTCGTGTTCTGAATCCAACTGATCGCTGGATTCCAGAGATTCGGGTTGTCGTCCAACGCGTGGACGCCTTGCCAGTCGGTCGACGGATCTTTTCCGTCAACGGGATGGGTCCAGTCGAGAAGTGCATTCCGTTGGGGCATAAAACTAGGGTTGAAAAATCCGATGTTGCCGTCGGCGTCGGCGTAAACTGTGTTATTCGACGAATTGGCGTTTAGTTCCAACGTTTGCTTGAATGTGTCGTAATGGGTGGCTTTGGTGAGCAAGAACGATTCCATCAAAGCCTTCACCGGTTCTTGCATCAATTTTACCGCGATCCACTTGCCTCCCGACTCGCGAACAATGGGTCCATGATGCGTGCGATAG
>JANLUJ010000398.1:0-5098 GCA_031363425.1 Pirellula sp. | reverse complement strand
GTGGGATAGGCTTCCAGCCTGTCGATTCCGTTATGACAGGCTGGAAGCCTATCCCCCTTTTTTCCCGAAATCGAGTACCTCGAGCCTTTTCGAGCCACTAGCAACCAACCCGATTTGCTGAGCTCGATCCGATAGTTCGTTCAGCGCAGTTTGGCCGATTGGCCCCAATTGGACAGTCCATTCATTGACATACAAATCCACATGTTGCATTAGCACGGTATCGTCCAATTCCTGGGCATAGTGACGCATCGTTGGTAGCGTCTCCTCGCGATTGGCCAACGCATACTGCAAAGAATCGTGAATGACTGCCTGTACATTCCGCAAGATATCTAGGCCCAGTTCTCGCGAGCCAACGATTCCGCCCAATGGCAATGGGCTGTTGGTTTCGGTTTCCCATCGAGCGCCAAGATCCTCAATCAAATGCAAACCCTCGGACTGCCAAGTGAATCGTCCCTCGTGTATGCACACGCCAAATTCGGCACCGCAATTCTTTAGACGCGGCATGATGTCCGAGAACAAGACCTGTTCGAGACGCGAGGTTTGAGGATAGAACATCTTGAATAGGAGGGTTGCTGTCGTATGTTCGCCTGGGCACAGAGTCAATTGGCTAGAATTGCTCGGACCGTCATCGCTTTTGGAGGCGAGCAAAAGTGGTCCAACCCCGAAACCGAGGGCAGAACCACTAGGCAAAACCAACATTCGATTGGCGAGCAACAGCGCCGCGTGAAAACTAACCTTAGCAATATCAAGTTCGCCACGAAAAGAACGCTTGTTCAATTCCTGGATATCGAGCAGCTCTAACTGAAAATCGAGCCCACGCCAATCGACTTTTCGGTGCATTAGTGCATGGAAAGCAAATGTGTCGTTAGGGCATGTAGAAATTCCCAATCGAAGAACAGGACTGATCAATCAAACACCTCACGGATTGACTGTTCGACTGCCGCCATCGCTTCGCGAACGCGCCAATTGGCCTTATCTCGATCGCCCGCCCTATTGGAGATGCCGCGAATGATCCGCAGTGGTGTCCCCGCAAAACGGCAGGCTGCCGCAACGGAAAAGCCTTCCATATCTTCCGCGACGGCGTTGGGATATTTCTTCAATCGCCATTGGACATCCCGTTCATCGGCCGAAGCGGAGCAGCAGCTCAACAGCGGAACCGCTGCCGTCAAGCCATCAGCGCGCAAAAGGATAGAATCGGCTATTTCGGGATCGCATTGCCAGTGTTTCCAGCCCATTTCACTCGCGGAAAGAAAATTCTCTCCAGATCCAGCACCAACCCCGAAGCAAATCGTCTCAGAAAACTCAACGGCGGTCCCCACTTCGTACCTAGCATTCAAGGTTCCCGCAACACCGAACAATAAAACCTGTTTGGGCGAGTATTGGGTAATCAGTTGAATCGTTCGAATAGCCGACGCGATCGGTCCAAATCCGCATACAACAAGTTTGCTCTTAGTATTCTGAATGCACCCAACGAAGGAGGGCGAAAGGCTTTCAAATTCGAATTCGGTTGGTACAAGGAACAGGGTTGAGTCCATGCAAATGCGGGGTCCAGCGGCTAGCGAACGGAGAAATTTCTTTCAGCCAACTGGGCCAAGCGTTGCCAAGATAGATCATCGCCAGCGGCTTCCAAGAAACTATGGGCTCGATCCCAATCCGCTTCGGATTCCATGAAAAACCGAAGTGCACTGTGCGTCAGCTCTTCTGGAAGCGGAATAAGTTTGGTTTGGAAAAGCCCGGGGTTTCGTCGGATGATGTCCGGAACATCGCACGGTTCTGCAAGCAGATTCTCGTTAGCTAGTTTCTCAAGGGCACTCGCCGAACACATCTCACCTACCAATCCGAGAGATTGCAAGGAGAAAGCAGGCCGATTGGGAGAAACGAATCCGACGAAGTCGGTCGTTGGATTCGCCCAACCACGTGATACCAAACGGTCCAACAAAATTGGGTCCGTAAACGGACAAAGTGGGCTGGAGAACACGATCCAATCTGCGCTTAGTCGATCAGCTAACTCCTTCGCACGCTGAGCTGGCGTATTGAGTGCGCTTGGCATCCATTTCGCGTTGCAAAGTCCAGTTTGACTTATTAGTTCTCGATAGTGTGGCGGCCCTGTTACCACGATCGTTTCGATCAACGTCGATTCGCTTAATCGCCGAACACACCACTCCAGAAGTGTTAGCCCATCGAGTCGACGTAACGCAGATTCCAGCCGCGTCGTTCGCTGCTCTTTCGCACCTATGACGGCCAGGTCGATCAACGCTATCGTTTGTTTTGGATTCGTCGCCATACAATGCTCCATGCGTGTAAGGTATTAGGCGGACTTGGAATCACTGGTTCCCATCCATGGTGAAAAATCAAGATGCAATTGAGGAGCTCAGCGTAAGACCTTCAATCTATCGCTCCCAAGCATTGGCTGCAAGCACCTCACAGAAAGGATCTATGGGAAACGTCAACCAAATTAGTCCACTCCTCATTAGTCGACTCCTCACGTAGGTCCGGCTGTCCTCAGCCGGACACCCCAAATCTTTCCGACAATCGCTAATGCTAGCTTTCATGTTTGTCATCTAGCAATTCGTCCACTCGCTGGACTGCAAGAGAAAGGGATTTGGCGGCCATTCGAAAGTTCATATGCCCTGAAATTTCTGGTTGTAACTCTCGAAACAATGCCGACGCGGCTCGAAGTTTGCCAATCTTCTTCCTCGCGATTCGTAGGTAACGCTCGGCATTGCCCGTATCCAACGAAGGACCAAGAGCCAACATGAAGTCGTACAATCCGCGATGGACATCAGCAAGCTCTTCATCATCCGTTGCTTCATCAGAATGCTTGAGAAAAGCGCGTACCATCCAAACATGACTCAGCCAATCATCGACTTCATGCATCAACTCAGTTGCCTTGAGATCAACAGTTCCAGCGGTTGTTGATTCGGCATCCTCGTTTTCAGCCTCGTTTTCTTCATCCAATTCCGCCACGGATCATTCCTGTAACGAGGTCTCTCGAGCTGTGTTCTTGTAATTCGGTACTTCTAAGTCGCACCCGGCAGGTACAATCCGAACGGCGTTGAATTAAGCCTTTCCCCGTAGCGGAAGTTGTTAAACTTCCTGGAGTTTAAGGCACTTCAGGAACTCTTACGAGATTCCACTACTCACTAACTCAACGCCATTCAGGTGCAACTGGTCCAAGTCTACAAATGCGACACCAAATAGGAAGCATCAAATCGAACTTTCGCCAGCGAGGCGTAGCGATCTTCGGCATGCCTATAACCAAGTGCGCATCCGACAATCGTCGTATAGTCCCCACCCTCAAGTCCTAGCAATTTATCATATTCGGCCGATACAATCCCCTCCATTGGGCAAGCATCTACGCCTAGCATAGCTGCGCTTGCGAGCAATTGCCCAAGTGCAATATAAGCTTGGTTGCTGCTCCAGGCCAATTGACGACCAGCCGCATTTTGCAAGAATTCAAGCACCACGGTTCGGTAACCAACTAGCGTCTCTACCGGCACGTTTCGCTGTTCCGCCGTTCTTGCCAGAAAAGCATCCACGTACACTTGGTCAACCGTCTTCCTTGCGGCAAAAACCACCATGTGCGAACAATCGCCAGGCTGAGGTTGATTCCATGAAATCGCGGGGAGCTTGGCTTTGTTTTCAGGCGAACTAATCACAATAAACCTCCACGGCTGCAATCCAAAGCTACTTGGGGTCAAAACCAAGCTGCGTTCGATGGCTGCCCAAGTGGTCGCATCCAGTTGCCTAGATGGGTCGAATCGTTTGACTGCGTATCGCCATTGATAGGAATCGATCAATTGCGAAACGCTCAATGATGCCGCGGCCATGAATTGCTGTACCTTGCTATGGAAATGTCAGTTGACTCGAATGTCTTTTGACTCACAAAGTCCCTACTTTGAATGGATTCTACGTTTGTGTCAAGCTGTGCGTGAACTCATGTAGGTCAGCCTGTCCTCAGGCTGACTTCGATCCATCAGGCTTCGATCCATCAGGCTTTGGTCCATCAGGCTTTGGTCCACTGCTTTCTAACACCTCGGGTCGACAGACAGCCAGAAACCCACCACTTCTCAAATGGGGCAGCCAATTGCCTTTTAGTATTTCGCTTGAATGGCGATTCAAACGATACAAGCGTTCGATGACCAAGCCGCTTGCCTTCAAATCCCTTCGCAATTCGCGTTCCGAATAGATGTGCAAAAACATCGATGGCAATCCGCGATATGCATAGACGCTGTCCCCAAGCTCCCAGTTCGAATCTCGCCTTGCTCGCAACCAATCCTTCACCGTCCGACTCACGCCGCCGGGGTCCCTCAACCACGAACCACGATTGTGGACGTGAACAAAGAATTTGCCCGTTGACGTTAGAATTCTTCTTGCATGTTTCATGAATGAGCGCCGATGCTCGCGGCCTTGTACCATGCCCAACGAACTGTACATGCACAACACTGCATCCGCAAATCCGTCTGCTAAACACACCAAATGGGCCATGTTGGCGCGAATGGCTACGGGCTGTGACCGCAAGATAGTGTTCGCCTTGGAGGTGAATTCTCCGAGCATCTCCAAACTCAAATCGACACCGACGACACGCCAGCCATGTTCTGCAAGGGGAATAAGATTGCGTCCAGTTCCGCAACCAACGTCGATCACAATTCGGCTCGAACCATCCGACATAGTTGTAGACTGGCCTAGGTGTTTAGCAATCAACCTCCGATCCAATTCAAGCAACGGATGCCCCGCGTGAAATCGATCGTAATCCGTTGCGATTGCGGACTCAGTGACGTAATCCCAAGTCCCGCGGGAGACCCCGGCGGGCAACTGCCACGACGCTCGCGTTTGCTTGCTGGATCGATTTGCAGAGTGGACCATGCCCTTTAAACAAGTTCCTTGATCGGCTGGTGACCGTCGTCGACCAGATAGTGAGGCCGTCCGGTTGCATCGCTGACGGTGGTCGTCGTTGCGTTGATTCCCAAGTTGTGATAGAGCGTTGCAAAGACTTCTTGAAAGGTTACTGGACGTTGCACTGCTTCTCCGCCCAAGCGATCTGTCGCACCGATGACTTGCCCTGTTTTCATGCCACCGCCAGCTAGCAGCGCACAGG
>JANLUJ010000372.1:0-11846 GCA_031363425.1 Pirellula sp. | reverse complement strand
GATCTTGTGCGCTGAAGCCTGCGATGTTCGTTGGGTGTTCCGTTTTGCGTACAAACCCCAATGCATCACCGTTGCCTGTCCAGTTGCAGCCCAATTGCCTAGAGAAATCCAGATTCTCGCTTTGTGACCGCAAGAGGATTTCTGAACTTCCAATGCTTCCGGCCCCGAGGACTACGACACGAGCAGTGGTGCAGCCTTCCTCTTCGGTATGACGCCCTTTTTCATCGCGATGGAAATAGATGAAATTCACTTTCCAGAAGTCACCACATTTTTCAATGTCACGAACTTCGGTTTGCGTAAACATCATCGTACCGTTCCGCCGTGCGATCGGCAGGTAGTTCATTGCAAGCGTGTTTTTTGCCCCGACATTGCAGCCCGTTAAGCAGTCTCCACAGTCGATGCACTCCCTTTGGCACATGCCTTGACGATTTAACACGGGCAAAGCATGCCCTTGAAAGGATCGCGTGATGGTTAAGGCGGCAGCTTCAAAGTGGCAACCAGAATCTCGCAGCGATTCGGCGGCCAACCGTTGTGCCTTCATTTTGCATGTCCAATCCTCTGGCTCGCGACTAACGCCTAACTCGCACTCTGCTTGATCATAATAGGCCGACAGATAATCGATATCGCGAAGCGCGTGTGGCCATTGAGTTTGCAAAAACACTTCTGGATCAGCACGGAGTGCGACGCTAGCGTTGATCAACGACGAACCGCCAAGACCACTCCCACTCAGTACCGAAATTTCATCGCACTGGATGACGTTGAATAGGCCTGTTGGGTTGTTGAGGTCGCGTTTGTGTCGTCCAAACAACTTCAAACGGGAGTTGTCGGTAACATCCTTTAGCACATCCGGGAAAGTTCCTGGAACCCATTCGCGTCCGCGTTCAAGCATGGCGATGCGAGAACCCGGATGCATTTTCTCGCTAAGTCGTGCCGCGGTAATAGCCGCACCATAGCCAGACCCGACGACCAAAACATCGAATCGCCATGGTTTGCCATTAGGTGGCATACCAAACAGGCACCTTGGATCGGCAGACAACGAACCACCGAAGGGTTGCATGTTTCGGACGTAGTCGGCTTTGGCTGTCTCTTTGTAAATAGATGGCGAGGTGGATCTACGGGCCAACATGTCTGGGAATGACCCGGGCGATAAGTCCGCTTTGGCTGTGGACTTAGGCGTGGCTATCAGCGATGCAGCAGCGACCGTGGCTTTCTTAAGCAATTGCCGACGATTCAGTTTCTGATCAGACTTCTTGAAGGACATCCCGAATTCCCATTGTGAAGGAAGGCGATTTTGCGATTGAATCGCAAGCGCATTGATCAATTGGATTTATCGGCCAGCACAATCGGCATCGATGGAAAAACTGAATCGATTGTAGTGGACACCCCAAGTTCCCCAAATCGCCAAGACTGCTATTGAAGTAGGTCAAACCTGCCGAGTGCGACAGAGAAGTGCAAAGCATGATCAATTTCTCCCAACCTAATTCAAAACATGCAGGTCACGATGTGAATCCACAGGGAACATCGGTTGGATCGATTGCGTCTTTGGCGGTTCGCTGATCGGCCATCCAAGCGATCGTTGTAACGTGAATTGAGCGACGTTGAATTCGGATACTGCGCGAATGTATTCTCGCCTAGCTGTTGCAAGTGCTTGGATGGATTGAAGGGCTTCAATGGGCAACCCTTGTCCGTTGCGAATTCGATTCCAATTTTTATCGAATGAATCGTTTGCTGCATTCACAGCTTCCCGCATAATATCGATTTGTTTTCCTCGTGCCTTGATTTGTGCGTAGGATTCATTGACTTCGCGGGCAACTCGATCCATGGTTGCTAACTCGCGCATTTTCGCTTGTGTTATTCTCGAGCGCGCCTCGCGCTGCGCAGCTTGCTCTCCAAATCCAAGTTGTCGAAGCTCCCAGAATGCAACGGCGTCCGCATCGAATCGATCTCCGTAATTCGTCAGGTTCCCACCTAATCCGCCTCCCAGGCCTCCGTAGCTTGCGGCTAGTAGAACACTTGGCACCAAGGGAGCATTGCGTTCTCGCTTTAGTCTTTCGACCGCTTCACCCACAAGATGACGAGACTCAGATAACTCGGGTCGATTCGAAAGTGCGAGCGCGACTAGCTCCTGTTGCGAGCCAATTCTGGTAACGAGTTCGATCGGAACCAATTGGGATTCCGATGGCAAAAGCCGTTGATTGGAATCCCAGTGAATGATTTCGGCCAAGCGAGCCGAGGCAACTTCGGTTAGCTCTTCAGCTCTCGCCATCTCGTTTTTTCGAAGTGCTAGTTCTGTGCGGGCCCGGTCGAAATCTGAGGCTAGGCCTTCGCCGGCTTTCTCAAAATCGGATGTGGCTTTTTCAAGCTGCTGCGCTCGAATCACGATATCTTTGGCCGCGGCAAATTCTTGTTCAGCTCGTATTAATTCAGTGTAGGCTATGGCGGTTGCAAGCAGTTGATCGTTGGTGGTCGAGTGCGCACTAGCTTGCCTTGCGCACGCCGTGCGCTGAGCAATTTTGGGCTGAAAGATGGCGTCAGCAAAATGAAACTGAGAGACGAGACCCGGTACTGCGGGGGAACCAGCACCCACGGCATTGGCGCCGAATCCTGAGTAGAAAGAACCGCGGCTTGTCTCAATCACGTTACCCGCGACGTCCTGAATGCGGCCTTCATGTTTGTTGTAATTGATGCCAGCGCGTAGCGACGGCAGCTTTAAAGCGTTTGCACGGTCGACTTGTGCTAAGGCTTCTTCGATGCGCGCCCGTGCAAATGCGACTTGAGGATTATGCCCTGTCGTCATCAAGAGCGCCGTCGTCAAATCAATTGTCTGTTCGCGACTTAAATCGTGGCGGATGCTGCCAGCATCCGAGCCGACGCTAGCAGCGTCGGCCACGACCGTGGACGAGTCTGCATCGATTGGATTCGCGATTACGACCGTCGAGGCGGAAGCCGTTATTACATCCGCCGCGATCGCTACTGTATCGGTTTTGGTCGGGAACGTTGGCGTAATACTTGCTTGATTCTGAACCAGCGTCGACCGTGAAGGAGTCGATCGGCAGCCAAGCGGGAGCGCCAAAACAACTAACAGTCCTGCGCAAATCCGCTTTCGCATTGTTGATGCCATCCGTGGCTTTGTGGGTTCCTGTCGCGATTCCGCTAAGCTTTCTCATCGGTCCGAACCTGCGGCCGGTTCCGGATTTGATGAAAGATCTGGCGTTTGCGCTCAAGGAGGACGGTTTCTACCGATACAATCGTTAGGCTTTAGAAGACGACAGTTTACTTTTTTGCTGTCATTGTAACTTTCTGGTCTTCTTTAAAGGCTGCAGCATTTGCTGAGATCACATCCTCAGACTCTTCTAGCCCGCTAACGACTTCAATGTCTGTGGCAGTGGTAATTCCCGTTTGAAGTACGCGCCGCGCAATAGAGCCATTTGCGGTTACGACAAGACAAGTTGGCTTGCCTTCTTGCTGGACGATGGCTGAACGAGGGAGTGTCAAAATGTCCGATTTTTGAGCGACAATCAGTTCTGCGTTTGCGTACATACCGGGTCGAAGCACTCCTTCCTCGTTTGCAACCTCAATCTCACACTCCAGCGTCCGCGTGCTAGTACTTAGTACCCAGCTAGTTCTAGCAACCCTTCCTTCAAAAACACGATTGTTCAAAGCAGGTACTTTGATTGCAGCCTTCCCATCTTTGTTCACCAAGATCGATTCCGCTTCAGGCACGTTAAGACTAACGCGGACTTTATCGGTCTGTACGATAGTGAACAAAGGATTTCCATCGTTTGCCTGCGACACTTGCATTAGCGAACCCGGATCAAAATTGCGTACAGAAATGATCCCAGAATAGGGAGCCCGGATCTGCATGTATTCGCACAAGGACTGTACTCGGTGATATTCCGCTTGAGCGATCTTTCGTTTTGCTTCAATCGACTTCAAGTCAGCTTTGGCTTTAGAAATGGCGACGTTGGATACGTGTTGCTTTGCCTTCGCGGATTGGATACGAGCTACGACTTCTTCGCGGGCTGCGTCGGCAGCCTTCATTTGTTGAATGGTCTCTTCGGCTAGTTTGGCAGTGACGGTCTTGGTGGATGCTAGGACGCTCATGCGATCTGACTCAGACTTCCAACGTTGGTATTCGGCCTCAACCTTGCGTTGCCCTGCGATGGCTTCGGCCACGTTCGCAATCGCGGAAACAGCCATCGACTCCGCAACTTCTACTGCCGCCTTCGCTTGATCGATATCTGCTTCGGCCAGAGCGATCATGGCCACTTTTTGGGAGAGCTCATCCGATAGTTCAGGTGCGACGAGTACTGCAAGGAGCTGGCCAGGTTCTACGATATTCCCCTGTTCATCCTTGTTCGGACCCGTGACGCGATCGCCGATGTCAACTAGTATTTGATCGATGAATCCATTGACTTTTGCATGAATGCGAGTCATGGAAAAGGCTTCGATTTTGGCAGGCTGCTCTGTCTTTTGGGTTAGGGCCATTCTCTTTGGATTGACAGTAGCAACCTTGGGTAGCTCCGAGGTTGGCGATTTAGCTGACGCATTTTCCGATTCAACGGGCTTGGAACATCCAACGGGAAAAGACATCAACGCGATGAACGCTAGCCAGGTAAGAATGGAACGGGTTTTGGAAAAGGGATGGCGGAAGCGGGAGGCAGAGCCTCCAAGGCAGTGCGTTCCCAGGCAGGAGCCTGGGAACGAGGGACACGAGGGACGGGCTGGGAACGAGTGACGGGCTGGGAACGAGGGTTTTCGTGATGTTGATGAGCGAACGGTTTTGAGATTCGTCATGATTGATTTTCAGAGGAAGTATTGACTGATTCGTCGATATAAATCGCACTCTCCCGATCGAGAGGATGCAACGAAACGGATTTTGTCGAGCTGTTCGATTGCACCCAAGCGAAAACGGCGGGCAGGACGAATAGAGTCGAAAACGTGGCGGCCAGCAAACTGCCGATAACTGCGAGTCCCAGCGGCGCGGTTTGCTGCCCTGATTCACCAAAGCCAATCGCCATGGGCAGCATCCCCGACAGCATCGCGCAGCTAGTCATGAGTACTGGTCGCAATCGGTCGGTTGCTCCATGACGAGCGGCCGTTAAAGCATCCTCGCCTGACTTGCGTCTTTGTTCAGCAAAGGTGACTACAAGAATCGCGTTGGCCATCGCGACGCCCAGTCCCATGATCGTGCCTATAAAAGACTGTATGTTCAGCGTTGTCCCTGTGAGCCATAGCATGCAAGCGGCGCCAGCGACGACCGCTGGCGCTGTCGAGATCGCTACCATCGACAAACGGAAGGATTGGAAATTAGCGGCCAGAAGCAGGAAAATTGCGAGGATGGCCAAGACCAACCCAACTCCAAGGCCGCTAAGCATTTGTCGAAGCGGAGGAATTTGACCGCGTATCTCGTAACTGATTCTCCCCGGTTTTTCGCCGGCTTTGACGAGCAAGTCTTTGGAAGAGTCGTCAACCTTTTTCACTTGATTAAGGATTTTGCTGATTTCGCCTGAGATGCTTCCTAGATCTGAGCCGTCCAAGTTGGCGGTTAACGACAACTCTCGTTTCATGTTGTACCGATCAAACTCTCCAGGCATTGTCGACTGTGAAATTTGAGCAACATCTCTTAGCAGTAATGCAGAGCCTTCGCGATGTAGTACCGGAACGGTCCCCAAATCCGAAAGGGACTTCATTGCCGGCTGAGGGATTTCCACTTGCACTTGATATCCGATTCCAGATTTAGGGTCCGGCCAATAATTCGGTACAACAAATCTGCTGGACGAGGTTGCTGCGAGCACGGAACGACCAACTTGGTCCATCGTTGCACCAGCTATGCCAGATTTTTCGCGATCGATTCGCACGTCCACGGTTGGATAATCTAGCGATTGAACAATCTGGACATCTTTCAATCGTTTGTTTGACTTGAGGGCTTCTTGGGCTTTCTTGGCGAAGTCCTTGTTCTCTGCCAGCGATCCTCCTCGTACCGCAATCTCAACCGGAGTCGAGGAGCCAAAGCTCATCACATCGCTAATAATGTCCGATGGTTCGAAGGAGAATCTTGCGTTAGGGAATTGTGTAGCGAATTTGATCCGCAAATCCCTTTTCAATTTTTCCGTATCAACGCCCGAACTAGATTTGAACGCGATTCGCAAGATAGCCTCTTCGGGGCCGCGCGTAAACTGATACACGGCGTTGATTGGAAACGATGCAGGTACGGTGCCAACGTATCCCAACGAAAGCGCCACTTTGTCCACACCTGCGCTTTCCTTGATCGAATCCAATACCTGCGTTGCAAGTTTCTCGGTAGCATCAATATGCGTTCCATCTTGCGCTCGAAGCCTTAAGCGAAATTAGCCTGCATCAATCCTGGGAAAGATATCCACGCCTACCTGGGATACGGTTTCCCATATGAGCCAGCTGCAGACCGCGAGGTACGCTGGAACCACAATCCAACGTAGTCCGATTACCGAACCAATGAATTTGTCGAACCCATTGACAAGGAAGAATCGAGGAGCATTTGCCCGCTTTCCAGCGTGTTTATCTCGTAGCAACCAAATGCAGAGGATTGGAACCAATGTACTCGATAGGATGTACGATCCAATCATGGCGAATCCGACGGCCAAGGATAGAGGATAGAAGAGCTCCCGTGGAGCACCCTGCATAAAGAAGGTCGGGACAAATACAGCAAGGATACAAAGCATTGCCAGTAGACGTGGGACGGCGGTTTGATGATTTCCATTCCAAACCGCCAGCGCGATCGACTTTGATCTTGCCATCTGCGTGTGGATGTTTTCGATCTCAACGGTCGCTTCATCCACCAAAATCCCGACGGCCAGCGCCAACCCACCCAGAGTCATTAGGTTGATCGTTTGCCCTGTTAGCCAAAGGCCAACGATAGAAAAAAGAATGGCAAGCGGTATATTCAAAATGACGACGAGCGCACTACGCCAGTCTCTGAGAAATAAAAGTACCATCAGGCCGGTGAGGCAAGCTCCAAGCATGCCTTCGGCGGTCAAGCTCGCGATTGCTCGAGTCACATAAGGTGATTGATCAAATTCAAAAGCGACCTGGATATCATCGGGCAGTTCCTTTTGCATGGCAGGCAACGCTTGTTTGATCTCGTTGATGACATTCATCGTCGAAGCGTCAGCCCGCTTGGTTGCTAAAATGTAAACAGCCCGTCTGCCATTGACGAGAGCGTATCCGGTAGTCAAGTCCGCTGAATCCTCGATGCTTCCAATGTCGCGAAGATAGACACTACCCTCACCCGTTTTGAGCGGAATCTGCCCCAAATCTCGAATGTCCTTGACCATGGCATTCGATGGAACAGCAGGGAAGAAGTCCCCCAAGCGAACATTGCCGGATGGGTTGATCGTATTGCCCTTGGTAAGTGCACCGATGACATCATCCGGAGAAAGGCCAAACGCGCGAAGCCTGTCGGGGTTGGCGCGAATGACAATACTTCGTGCAGAGCCGCCGAAGGGTGGAGGTGCAGAGACACCAGGTAGTGATGAGAACATAGGACGCACCTTGAAAAGTGCTTGATCCTGGATTTCAGCGATGGTCTTGGTTCCGCTGGAGAGGACGAGATAACCGACAGGTACGCTACCGGTATCGAAACGCATCACAAACGGCGGTACTGTGCCTGGTGGCATCATGGCTCGTGAGCGGTTCACATAGTTGATTGTCTCAGCCATCGCTTGGGCCATATTGGTGCCCGGATGGAAAATCAACTTCATCAGGGCCGTTCCTTGCACGTTTCGACTCTCGACGTGATGGATACCATTGATGTAGAGAAAGTGGTACTCATAATAGTTGGTAAGGAGGCCTTCCATCTGCGCTGGGTCCATCCCACCATACGGCTGGCAAACATAGATCACGGGGAGATTTAACGATGGAAAGATATCGATCGCCATCCGCTTGATCGGTAATTCAATTCCTCGCGTTTTCAACCAGTCATCGAATCCCTTGGGTCGGATGACGCTCAAACCGACGAGCACTAGCGCTATCAACGCTACGATAACGGTTCTTGGGCGTTTTAGTGCAAATCCGATAGGATTCATTTAGATCTCCAAATCTATCTACCAAATGTCGACGGTAAGTCGACTGTGCCATTGTAGTCGGCTTGCGGCAGCTGCTAATGATCACCCAAGCAAAATCTCGACGGACAGCATCCTTCAGCACTTCCAATTTGCCACTATACTACCATAGATGAAATCAAAACTACCAAAGATGAAACCAAACTCTATTCGCTACGCGATGCCGCTCTGCGCGATATGTCTGTGTCTGACTGGATCGATGGCTGCCCAGGAACCTGCCATAACGACTTTATATGTGGACCCCAATGGCAGCGACGAAGATGCTGGCTCGTCGAGCAAGCCGTTTAAGACGATCGAAAAAGCGAAGACAGCTGTGCGGGCATTGGTTGCCCATGGCTTGACGTCCGATGTTCGTGTTGTGATTCGAACTGGAACATATCTACTCGAAACCCCCCTTGTGTTTTCAAAGCTTGATTCCGGATCAAATAAATACTCCGTTACCTACGCAGCCGTACCCAATGCAATCGTTGTGCTAAGCGGTGGAGAACCTATCCCCACTTGGCGGCGTGTAGACGGAAACAAGTGGGCATCGACACTAGCAAACAATCGGTTCTTTCGCCAATTGACCGTCAACGGCAAGCGAGCGATTCGAGCCCGTTGGCCGAATGATGATGGCCAGTTGCGTATTCAGACGGTCGATACTGAAGTGAAAACATTTACGTTTGATAAGCCGTTTCCAGGCGCAGACCTGAGCGGTACCGATGCCGAATTGGTTGTCTTCCAGAACTGGTCGATTTCTCGCGCGCGGATCATTGCGTGGAGCGCGAAGGAACTGATGACGGCTACCGCTGTTGGCTGGATGGGTAGCGGTCCGATCATGACATCCAGTCCCGGAAAGCCCGCATACATCGAGAATGCAGAATTTGCTCTGGACCAGCCTCGAGAATGGTGGCTTGATCGGGCCAACGGAACGCTGACCTACATTGCAAACAACGATGAAGACATGTCCTGTGCGTCGATTGTCGCTACAAGACTATCCCAGTTGGTAAAGATCATCGGCACAGCCGACGAGCCAGTGCGAAACTTGCGTTTCGAGGGCCTCGGCTTTGAGCATTCTGAATTCGCATTGCCCGCCGAAGGCTACTCAGAGATCCAAGCGGCTCATTATGGCCCAGATATGCAATCTCCAACGTATGTTCATCCGGTTGCTGTTGAATGCGACTATGCGGACGGAATCCAATTTACGAACTGCCATTTTGCGCACCTCAACAATTCAGCGATCGGCTTTGGGCCTGGTTCGCGAAACAATGTTGTCGAAGGTTGTACCATCGACGATATTGGTGGCATCGGTGTCATCGTGGGCTGGCGAGGAACAGGCGAATTGAAACCCGGTCCAGAAGGTACGATTGATGCAGACTGGGCAAACGCGTTTGACATTCCGGTTGGCAATGTTGTTTCAAACTGCGAGATCACGCGTTGCGGGCAAGACAGTTTTGGTGCACCTGGCCTGTTCGTGGCATTTTCACAGGATACCCGCATTGCTCACAATAGGGTGCATGACCTCCCCTACAGCGGTATTTCGGTAGGCTATCGTTGGAATGCCGAAACCACGTCGCAAAAACGATGCACGGTCGAATACAATCACATTTATGACGTCATGAAAAAGCTCGCTGATGGGGGCGGCATCTATACGCTCGGATACCAACCGGGGACGTTAATTCGTGGCAATCTGATCCATGACGTACATCGGAGTATTTATGCAGTCGGTGGTGCTCCGAACGATGGCTTCTTCATTGATGAAGGCAGCAAAGGCTTCCACTTTGAAGGCAATGTGGTGCATTCGACGTCCGGCGACTCAGTGCGATTCAATCAATGCCAGCGTGAATGGCACACTTGGGAATCGAATTTCTTTGATCAGAGTCCTACGTCACCTGCAATCGAAGCTGCTAAACGTAAAGCCGGTCCAAAACGCGTTCCGTAATAGCATTCCTTGCCTGAATCAAAGTCTCCGTGAACGATTCCCCAAGCTACGATTCCCCAAGCAACGATAAGCCATCGAGAGTGAGCAATTGCATATGCGACACTCACGTTAATTCGTTTGTTGTAGTGACTCTAGCTGCACGGCTTTTGCATAGATGCTCGTCCGACCATTCTCGTTTTGCTCCCAGAGGACGAATACGAATTTGCCATGGACTGGCTCTGCCACCAGTACTGCATCGCGTGCTATCTTAGCAATCGAATGCGTGTGATCGTCCGAGAGCAGTTTCATCTTGAGCTCGCCATCGCGTCGTACAGACCAGGCTGCAACCGGACCGACTCTTGTAGATACGATCCAAGGTTGTTCGCCAATGCCGACTAGTTGCTCGTCGGTTCCCTTGTTCGTCGCGGTGAAGATCATGCGATCACGGCGCCACACTGTTGAGACCAAACCATTGGCATCGATCGCAAGCATGCCTCCGTCCATTGGGCACGCGTTGAGTTTCCAATTCTCGTTTCCTACCTGTATCGAATGAACATTGGAATTACTGCTCTGCTGTACTAAGGACGTCAAGTACATGTCGCGATTGCCGGCAAGCGAATTGCGAAACAGAATTTGTACCGTCTTGTCATGGATGGCAATAGATGGATGGCAACATTCGCAAATACTTTTCTCTGGCGAGCGATACACGAGTTGATTGGGGGACCAACTCGCTCCGCCATCGACTGACTGAGACGCGTAGAGCTCGGTTTTCTGATTGCGAAGATCCAACCAAGTACACCATGCATTGCCGTCTGATGAAACAGCCATCGCATGGAGACCTTCTCGAGCCGAATCATTTGAGTCGTTGACATGAACCGGTCCTTTCCACGACTCGCCTCGATCATTCGATCGCCAAGCGAGCACGTCTCCATCCCGCCCTTTGCCTTGCTTGCCGCCGATTGCGGTAATAATCAACGCGTCGCCAAAGGCCGTTATTCGAGGACCACGTCGCATGCCAAGTGCGAGATTCGGAACACGAAAGGCAACCGTGGGTTTGCTAAAACTTGTTCCGCCATCGTTGGAATGGCAGTAGGAGACGTCCTCACCGGAACCAAATGCCAAGTGGATAATACCATCGGACGAGACTGCAGCTTGCGGCTGCTTAGGTCCATTCGTATCGCCGGTTGCAATCAAAATGGATTCGTCAGCACGCGCATGGCACAGACTATCGAATAGCGAGACACAAGATAGTACAAACAATAACCGTAACATGGCAATCGGCGCCTGCGTTGTTGAGATGGAAAATGGATTCGTGGTGCGTGAAACTGGAGTAGGTCACTCTTGCCGAGTTTGACTGCTTTTCTATACTTAGGCGATCGGCATCTTGAGGATACCATCATCGCTTTTGCGAGCGTAGCTATGGTCGCCAGACCGTGGCCAACAACGGGTAGTTTTCAGCCTCCCTCTCGCCAAATTGTCATTCCTTCAATCGATTCAATTGGTTTTCTGTTTGACGATACCCGAATCGGTAAAACAAAGCAGGTGTAACCAATTGATCCAGAAGAGTTGATGTCAACATACCGCCGAACACAACCAGGGCAAGCGGATAGAGGATCTCTTTGCCTGTCTGACCGGCACCCATGATCAATGGCAGCAAACCAATGAAGCTGGTCGTGGCCGTCATCATTACTGGAGCCAAGCGTTCCAGGCTCCCCCGGATGATCATCGCTTCGCCGAACTCTTCCCCCTCCTGCTCCATCAAGTGCATATAGTGCGAAATCATCATAATGCCATTGCGACTGACGATTCCAATTAAAGTAATAAAGCCAACCCAGTGAGCAACGGAC
>JANLUJ010000362.1:0-3208 GCA_031363425.1 Pirellula sp. | reverse complement strand
CATTCTCGGTCGGCTTCGGTGGTGAAGGCGTCCAGGATGAGTTACCCTACGCTCAGCAAGTCGCAGACAAGTTTGGTTGTGAGCACCATACGCTCAAGATTACTTCCGATGATTTTCTGCGATACGCCGAAGACGTGCTTTGGCATCTCGACCAACCGATCGCCGATCAAGCAACGGTCGCCACGCACATGGTGGCCAAACTTGCGAGGCAACACGTCAAGATGGTTTTGACCGGTGAAGGAGGCGACGAACTGTTTGCCGGGTATGCGCGGTATTCCGGTGAACGCTATTCGAAATGGTTCTCGCGATTGCCATCGAGCATTGCAAAAGGACTGAGATCTGCGACAGCTATCTTGCCCGGCTTGAGACGCGGAAAAATAGCCATGGGTGCATTGACCATCAAGGACGAAGCCACGCGATTCGCCAACTGGTTTCCGATGTTTGGCGATGACGCAAAGCAACAGTTGCTGGAGGGGCAATCGGAATCGGTTCAAGCCGGCGCTGCCTCCGTTTTTTCAAATCAATTAGCCAACTGCGATGCTCACTCAACTTTGGATCGAATGCTATATGCAGATAGCAAGCTTTGGTTGCCAGACTACCTGTTGCTTCGCGGTGATAAATTGACAATGGCCAACTCGCTCGAAGCTCGAGTGCCGCTGCTCGATCACAAATTGGTCGAGTTTGCCGCCCGACTTCCAGCCTCTATGAAACTTCGCGGTTCGCAACGAAAGTACCTATTGAAGCAAGTCGCACGCCGGCTATTACCAGCTGAAATCATCGATAGGAAGAAGCAGGGCTTTCCGATTCCCATTGAACGCTGGCTTCGTAAAGAAGCGAGGCCGATGATGCAGGACTTGTTGTCGACCGAGACACTGAAACGTCGTGGTTTATTCGATGTCCCGTTCGTTGAACGACTCGTTCGCGAACATGTCACTGGGTATTCCGACCATTCAACCAAGCTCTGGGGACTGATGAGCGTCGAGATGTGGACAAGGAAGTTTATCGACCAGGATGGCGGCTATTCTGGTACTGGGTATGGTTCGTCCGCAGCGGCCGCTCCGACGGAGTGTTTATCTTGACGAGCAATGTCGAGCTTAGGCTGGTTTCGTTTGGTGATTTACCGGCGTGGGATAGTTTCGTCGCAAGCCACGCGAAGGGAACCGTTTTCCATACTACTGCAATGATTCGGGCAATGGCATCGACCAAGCGTTATAGCCCCTTTGCCTACGCCGCAATCGATGAGACTGGTTCTATTTGTGCCATGCTGGTTGCCATCAAAGTCTCAACTTTGGGTCGCTGGGCTGACCCAATTGCAGCCCGATCGATTTCCTATGCCGAGCCGATTTTTCTCGAAACAGAAAATGGTCGCAGCGGTATTGCGCAACTTGTACAGTATCATGACAGCTACATGCATCGGCGCACATTGTTTGCGGAAGTGCGTCCGTTCTTTGCATCACCAGAGCGAGCAGATCCGTTGGTGCTTCAGAATTACCAACGATACGGGTATTTCAACTACGAGCTTAACCTTCAAAAATCCACGGAGCAACTGTTGATGGGCTGCGACCGTAGGCGCCGGCAAAACCTTCGTTCCTGTTCGCGACGCGGACTGATTGTGCGAGACGTAGATCCGGTGTGCGGATTGGACGACTACTATGCGATGTTAGAAAAAAGCTACTGTGGATCCAGAGTTCCTTTGGCCGATCGAAGCCTTTTTGAATCCGCATTTCGAGAAATGCCGTCACCAATGAGCAGACTATTTGTCGCCGAATTAGAAGGCAAGGTTGTTGCGGCGGCCTGCTTCCTGGTTTACAAGCGTCGCGTGGTCTACTGGTATTCGGGAACGAAACGCCTCAGGGGGCTCGCGCCCACGTCGCTGATTCTGTGGGAAGCCATTTCAAAATTCGCAGACGAAGGTAATGAGTTGTTTGATTTCGCAGGAGCGGGTTGGGAAGGCGAAGACTATGGGCCAGGGAAGTTCAAAGCCAAGTTCGGCGGAAGCTTGACTAACTTTGGACGCTATAGGAAAGTCTATGCGCCATCCAAGTTGCGTTGTGCCACGTCGGCATATGGATTTTTGCGTGGTTGGATTTCGCCTACGGTTGAGCGAGTGTAATACGTTCTCAGCCTTTTGTAGAATTTATTGAATTCATGCATGCAATACGTCGCCCAAAGCGCATCTTGATGATTCTGGAGAACGGGTGTTTTCCGCAGGATACGCGCGTCTATCAAGAAGCGATTGCACTATGCGAAGCTGGCTATCAGACCACAGTTATTTGCCCCACCGGCAAGAGTCGCAGCCTGTACGAAATTGTCGACGATGTGCGGGTCTATCGCTATCCACGACCACCCGAGTGGAACGGCCTTTTGGGTTATTTGTTCGAGTATTCCTATAGTTTGGTAATGGCGTTTCTCATCTCGATTTGGGTCTTGATTCGAAGTGGATTTGATGCGGTGCACGTTCACTGCCCCCCTGATCTAAACTCGATGCTCGCTATCTCTTACAAATTGTTAGGTAAGAAATTTGTTGTAGATCTTCACGATCTTTCTCCTGAACTTTACCAGGCTCAGAAAAAAGGAAATGCAAGCCGTTTTCTGGTGAACACCTTGCATTTCTTTGAGAGACTCGCAAGTCGCAATGCAGACGCTCTCATCGCAACGAATGGGTCTCAGCATTTGATTCAAATCTATCGTTGCGGAGCGGATGAGCGACGGTGCTTCATCGTGCGAAATGGCCCAAACGAAGAATTTAATCCGACGATTCAACCGCTCGAGGTTCTTCGGAGTCCAGGCAAGTTTATTGTAGGCTACGTCGGGTTAATGGGATTTCAAGACGGTGTGGACTATTTGATTCGTGCACTGTCGATACTTCACAACCGGAGAACTGATTTCCAAGCCGTCATCGTCGGACGTGGCCCGGCGCTCGAATCACTCAAGAAACTGGCCAAAGAATTGGGCCTAACTGACCGAGTAACATTCACCGGATATGTTGAGTTCGTTAAAGTACCCCAATACATTGCCTCATTTGATATTTGCGCTACGCCTGATCCCAGCAATCCTTATAACGATAGCTGCACGACCATCAAGACGATGGAGTACATGGCCCATGGTAAGCCAACGGTCGCCTTTCGAACAAAAGAAAACGAAATCACCGCAGGCGATGCAGTCGAATTGAATAGGCTACATGATAAGATCGAAGAAGGATCGGGAG
>JANLUJ010000360.1:0-4605 GCA_031363425.1 Pirellula sp. | reverse complement strand
CCTGTGCTAATCTTTTCCCGCGGCGGCGCCGAGCAGTTTTAGGTTTAATTTGCCGCTCAACATTTCGTCCAAAGCGTTTCCAACATCGGCTTGGCTGATGTCCCCTGTTCCATTCCGTTCGATATGGAATTGGACCGATCTTCGCATCAACTCTTTGATGAATGCGGGGCTGACGCCTTCGGTACGACGAACAATGTCGGCCACGACTTCGTCTGCGATCCGCACGCCTGCTGAATAAAGACAAACCAATTTCTGCCTCCCGATATCGTCAGGCAGCGGATACTCAATCGCTTGATCCACCCGTCCCGGGCGCGATGCCAACGCGGCTTCGAGCGTTTCGGGTCGATTCGTTGTAAGAATGAAAAGTATGTCTGACTCCTGCTTGAGTCCATCCATTTCATTTAGCAGTTTGTTTAACATCACTTCCTCGCAGGCGCCATTCATGCTTGCTCTGTCCCGAGCGATCAAATCAACATCTTCGATGACGACAATGCTCGGCTGAAGCAATCGAGCGAGTGTCATGTATTCGCCCAATAATCCGACTTGCTCCGCCGATATCAAAAGCGTCGTATGGTCCTTTAAAGAATTTGCCAAGTAATGAATGGTATGGGTCTTGCCCGTGCCGGGTGGTCCATAAAACAAGATGCCTTTTTTAGTCGATTGCTTGAAGCTGGACAGTCGCTCGCGCTGCTGGACAAATTGGATTACATTGCGTTCGAGCAGTTTCAAAGTCGTTTCAGGCAACACGAGTTGATCCCGCGTGACATGTCGGATTTTGTGAACCGTGATACCTGAGGACTCCCCTGTATAGGAATGTTGCGCCTGCTCGAGCGAAAGGACTTTTCCTCGGTAGGATTCCGCTTTGAGGACCGCATTCTCCAGATGTTTGAAGAACTCCTGCGAGATTTGCGTACCCTCAGGAGAATTGGGAGTTCCTACTTGAAACTGAACTCCGGTGATCCGACCATATTGTCCAGCAGGAGATAGAAGTACCGCGAACCGAATACCTCGCCTTTCAAGAAGCCATAGACCGATCTTCAATACGCGAATCGGGGTGTCATTTCCAATGTCCAGCTCTTCGTAGGATGGCGGAACGGATTCCGTCGGATAGTGGGAACTCGGAACGAGGCAATCGGTCAGCGATACACCGTCATGTGAATACTCTTTTCGGACCCCGCAAAAGTGAACGACTTTGGTTTCGTGGTGAAACAGATGATCAATGGCGCGTTGCAAGTCTGCTCGTACGCGGAAAGGGAAACTCCGTTCCGAGATCGTAACGTTCTCGGCTGCGACGGGATGGAAATGTAAGGCCAGCAGCGAAACAATCGATTTACTTTCCCCGCCTCCGTTGAAAAACCGAAATTTGAATCGCTTGGCGACGATGACAATACCGCTGCCAATTATCAGTCCCAATAGAAGCCAGCCAAGAAATGCCATAATTGTTCTTTTCGCGGTCCGTAGCAATAGTTCATTAAACAAGCCAAAGCTTACAATCAACGTGACGCAAAATCGTCGCCATTGGTTCACACGTAGTCGCGTATCTCCGAGACGCGAGTCACCAACGTCGGACCTAAAAGCGGGGCAGAGAAATTGTTGATGGCTATGCCTTGACGTTCGTACAAACCGCTTTCGATTTGGACAGTCAATATGGCTCGGCCCCAACCTCAAGCGCATCGCGACGTTCGGTGTGTTTCTGCATCTCCGTCTTTGGCTCGATGTCGATGAATTCCCGCATTTCGTTTTGGTGTAACCAAAGCTCATCGGCATTGCGAGCGATTAATTCGTCTACTGGCATTCCATCGATAGTCGGCGATCGGGGTACACTAACTTTTTTTCCATGCATGAAGATCGTCTGGTAGTTCTGTTTACGAATTTTCTTAGTGCGTCGCTCTGCAGCCGTAAGTTTTCGTTTCTTTCCCATAGTGTTACTCCATTGCATCTCACGGGTAAAGTGAACGCAAACACATTCAAAACGTCTCGTGATTCTTGCCCATGAACTGAACACAAACGCCGCGCAAGCCAGCGTACTTAACAGCCATACCCAGCAAAGTGTATTCATCATCATCATATCCAGACGCAAACGAATCTTGGTGAAGGAACACTATATCACCCTCGTCATCTCCCTCGTCATCACCCTCGTCGCTATCCGCCTTCGGTTGCATTTTCTCTACCGCTTTTGCAAACTCCGGTAGATAGTGTTCGACTGTCGCTTCCAACACTGCCACCCGGGTCTCTTCCTCCCGTGTATCCGGCGATTTAGAATTCATTCCCATCGTCAGTTGTTTCGGAATAGCCATAATATTGCAAATCTTATTGATTAGAAAAAAAATCACCTGCGGATTCCTATTCTTTTCCAATGACGATGGGTGGAAGTCTTGGGCGCAGGTACGACAACCGGTCCATGAAGCTAGCTAGGACTTGATTCTTTCATGTTTGCAGATGCGTGATAGACAAATGCTACAAAGCGAGTTTCTTGGAGCGTCCTTTCGTGTAGTTGGTGTTTTTCGTGATTGGGCAAAGAGCACGACGCGAATGAACGCTAACTATACCACGAAACACACGAACGACACGAAAAAAATCGAGCCGCTGTTAGTAGGTATGGTAGTGCAGCTCCCAGCAGTTTGAGGATAAATTTGCCGTTCAAATTTCGTCCAAAGAATCAGGGCGATCACGGTGGGGACCACCGTGCCACACTAGGTCGTCTGCCTTCGGTATCTGCCCGGTGAAATGCCAAAGCGTTTTTTGAACACGACACTCATGTACTCGGTGTGTTCAAACCCCGCGTGTTTCGCGATTTCTTCCAAGGACAATTCACTCTGTTGAAGCAATCGCTGAACTCGATCGGTACGAATGGTCGCAATCATTTCGTGAGGTGTTTTGCCAGTTGCTTGCAAAAACAGAGCCAACTCGCCTCGCTGAACTGAGGTCGACCACCGGTAGGCGAAGGTGCGAAATGCTTTTTGCGATTTCAGCCGTTTCGATTCTGGCTATTACCCCATCTCCCTCCCAATTGCGAAGCCATCGAGGTGGAGTCGCGCCCCGCTCTTGTTCGGGGAGAAAAACGGACCAACTATCTCGCTGACGTTGGTACTCTACGATCCCCTCGAGCAACCCACGAGCATAAGCGTTCGACGTCTCGATGAGCAATGCAACGGATTTCCGTTGCTTGGTTGGCTTTGTGTTCTTCGACATAGAATCCTATTCTTGTTTAACCTCTTTGGATTATTAGCGTAGCTTGGGCCCCTGGCCCGAGTTTCGCACGGCCACACGGGGACATGCTACCGTTAGATTTCGATCTGCTGCTTGTCTAAACGAAGGCATTGGTGAAAAAGCTCATCTTTTTTGCGCAATTTATCATGGTGCAAAAACAGCGGAATCGCCAGAATAAACAACTCAAAATGCTGTCAAATCCATTCCTTCCAACCTCTCCACTTATTCGATGACTCAAAAGAAGATCAATGTTGCCATGGTCGGACTCGGTTTCGGGGCCGAGTTTATTCCTATCTACCAGTGCCATCCGAACGCAAACGTGCTTGCGATATGCAGACGCAATGAAGCCGATCTCAACCTGGTCGGCGATCGTTTTGGAATTGCGAAACGGTATCAAGAATTTGACAAAGTTCTTGAAGATCCCGAAGTGGACTTCGTCCACATCAATTCACCCATTCCAGACCACGCGTGGATGAGTATGCGGGCGCTCAAGGCTGGTAAGCATGTTATGTGCACCGTTCCTATGGCGACCACCATCGCGGAGTGCGACCAAATTTGCCAGTTGGTTTCGGATACGGGACTCAAGTACATGATGGCAGAAACGGTCGTTTATAGTCGTGAGTATTTGTTCATCAAGGAAATGGTTCAAAAGGGTGAACTTGGTAAGATCCAGTATATGGCGGCATCTCACCCACAAGATATGGCAGGCTGGCCTGAGTATTGGGAGCGCATGATTCCCATGCACTATGCGACGCACGTGGTTTCGCCAGTCTTGGGGTTGGTCGATGGACGCGCGGAATTTGTTTCGTGTTTTGGATCTGGAACAATCAACGAAAGTCTAGCTAAAAAATCCGGTAATACTTTTGCTGTCGAATCATGCCATATCAAGATCCAAGACAGTGACATCTCAGCGCATATCTGGCGGTTCCTGTTCGATACTGCTCGCCAGTATCGCGAAAGCTTCGACGTCTACGGTACGAAAAAGAGTTTCGAATGGTCTCTCGTCGAGGGCAAGCCACACATACTGCACACGGCAAAGTTACCTGAACATGAAATTGCAAGTGAGGTCGAAGTGCCAGATTATGCGCACATGTTACCTGAACCCATTCGTAAATTCACTCAGTCCATCCAGGATGCGGATCATCTGTCCTTTATCCAGGGCGGAGGTCACGGCGGATCACACCCGCACCTCGTGCACGAGTTTATCAGCTCTTTAGTAGAAAACCGAGACCCCAAGCCGAATGCAGTAACCAGTGCTAACTGGACCTGCGTTGGCATATGCGCCCACGAAAGCGCGGTCCAAGGCGGACAGATAGTCAAACTGCCTGAGTTCACCCTCAAGCAGTAGTGTCCATCGTTTGCTTGACGCCATCCCAATCCCTCCCAAAAATACAA
>JANLUJ010000351.1:0-4144 GCA_031363425.1 Pirellula sp. | reverse complement strand
TTTGATCCGAGAGAAGTTTTCTCCGATGCAGTTGAGCTACTAGCGATTCCCGCGTGGCAAAAAGGGATCGAAATTGCAGCATCCATTTCCCCTAACTTGCCATCCAATATGATCGGCGATCCAGTGAAGTTGAGACAGATCATTCTCAACCTATTGGGGAATGCGATCAAATTCACCTCCATTGGATACGTCGAATTGCGAGTAGACGTTGCAACCGTCGAGGCATCGAACTGGATGATCAGAGTTGTCGATACGGGCATCGGCATCCCTGAAGACAAACAGAAGTCGATCTTCGAAGCGTTCTCGCAAGCGGACAACAGCACAACGCGTCGTTTCGGCGGAACCGGACTAGGCCTCGCTATTTCAACGGAACTCGTTCGACTAATGAACGGAACAATTGAAGTAACGAGCCGATCCAACGTGGGCAGCGAATTTACGGTCACACTGCCTCTGATCGTAGACACTTCTATCGATCCGTTGCGAAAAAAGACTTTTAAACTTTTGATTGGAAAAAAGTTTCTCGTTGTCGATCCCTGCGACGCAGCCAGACGATGCCTTGAACGAACAATTACCGAATGCGGCGGATTGGCAATAGGTTTTGGTTCTTGGTTCGACCAGCCCAATATGGATCGACCAGACCTCGAACTTTTCGATGCGGTCATCGCAGCAGGTACTAACGCAAAGGAACTGCTAGATGCTTCCAAAGAACGAGGTGTTCCAGTGTGGTTGGCCCAAGGACCAAACGCAACACAGCATTCAAAACACAAGTATCTGATCAAACCATGCATGGGACCAGAATGGCTAAATGGCGTCGCATTAGCGTTGTCAAATGTAGGGTCGGACCCACACTCGTTTGAATCTGGCCAGGCAGGCGACCGACCGAATCCCGTGAAAGATTCAGTCGAGCAAGCTTCCAACAATCCCAACCTGAATATTCTCGTTGCCGAGGATGGATTGGTAAACCAATGCGTCCTTGTTGGGCTGCTCGAGTTAGCTGGCCATACGGCAACCGTTGCAAACAATGGTCGCGAAGCCGCAGAGATTGTTGAAATGCAGGATTTTGATATTTGTTTGATGGACCTAGACATGCCAGAGCTAGATGGAGTCGAAGCAACACGACTCATACGAAGTCGCGGAAGTGCATTGCCCATCTACGCCATGACTGCGCATCATGATCAGCATCATTCAGATCTATGTCGCGAGGCTGGAATGAATGGATTTCTTACCAAGCCGATCAAACCCAACGACCTGCACGGAATTCTTGCAGAAGTATCGATCAATTGTGTTAGCAAATCCGTTACGCGCCCGTTTTAGGGTGTATCTTTCCTTACACGCCTTGTTTACCTAGTTCCTTGAATCAATCCTGCGTGCATCGAGGCCATACCCTCCATCGCAACAGAGGGAGCATTCTCCCTCGAAGTTTCAAAACGTCGCTTTGCAATGTATAACTCACCAATTCAGAAACTATGTCCGATGACTACAGTTGGAGATTTGCATAGCGACGCCATGAAACCCAGAGAGTTGAAAGCAGAAAAAACTTCAGACTCAGAGTTGCAGCGGGCCATTATCAGTAATGCAGCGTATGCCATCATTGCAACGACGCCAACAGGTACTATTACCAGTTTCAATCCCGCTGCCGAGCGACTGCTCGGATATTATGCAAGCGAGTTGATTCATCTTCATTCACCGCAGCTCTTTCATCTGGAAGAAGAAATAGTTGCTCGCGCTGGCGAATTTAGTGAGGAATTGGGAATCGATTTAAGACCGGGTTTTGAGGTTTTTGTCGAAAAATCGCTTAGGGGTTTGCCAAATGAACATGAATGGACTTATGTTCGAAAAGACGGAACTCACGTTCCTGTATCACTTGGAATCACGGTGTTACGTAATGAATCGAACACAGTGACAGGCTACTTAGGGATTGCAAATGATATTTCTCGGAGGAAGAAGGTAGAGGCGGATTTAAAGGCAAGCGAGGAAGCCTACCGAGCGCTTTTCGATACCGTGCGAGTCACCCAGGAAAGGCTTGAGTTGGCGGTACGCGGCTCGTCGGATGGACTTTGGGATTGGAACCTGCAAACTGCCGAGGTTTATTTTTCGCCAAGATTTCATGCTCTCTTGGGTTTTGCCGAAGATGAGGTTCAACTCAATCGGCAGGATATTTTCATTGGCCTCATCCACCCCGAAGACAAGATTCCGTATAAGACGGCGGTAGACGAGCACTTGGAAAATGGCTTCCCGTTTGAAACCACTACGCGAGTCCGCACTCAGCAAGGTGAATGGCGTTGGTTCAGGATACGTGGAGAGGCGGTAAAAGGAGGGGCAGACACGCCAAACCGAATGGCGGGCTCGATATCGGACATCACCGTACAAAAAAATGCAGAAGAAAAACTTGCCAGGGCAGCCGTGACCGATCAATTGACTGGACTCCCCAACCGAGTGCATTTCATGGCGAGGATGAGCGGAGCAATTTCCCGAGCGAACGCAGCTAAAAAACATTTTGCTGTCATGTTTTTGGATTTTGACCGATTCAAGGCGATCAACGACAACTGGGGACATGATATCGGGGATGAACTACTGAGACAGATTGCCGACAGACTTAGGCAGGGGTTATTTGCAAGTAGTTCGACATGGATCCAGTTCCACACTGTCGCTCGACTTGGCGGCGACGAATTTGTTGTGTTGATTGAAAACCTCGAACACCCCGACGAGTTGTCCGGAATCCTAGAAAATTTACAAGGGAGCCTGAACCAAGGGTATCAACTAGGAAAACACAAAACACATTCGTCAGCAAGTATTGGTATTGTATTCGGACCAGCTTTCTATGATCGAGAAGAAGACATTTTGCGTGACGCTGATATTGCAATGTACGAAGCGAAACAGGCTGGAAGAGCCCGATACGTCGTATTTGATAACGAAATGCACATGCGAGTCCGCCGTCGTTGCCAATTGGAACTCGATTTACGGGAGGCTATCGGAACGCCCCAGCTGTCATTGATTTATCAACCCGTTGTGTCGCTATTGACCGGGGAGGTTAGCTCCGTCGAAGCATCGGTACGTTGGCACAATCCCATTCTTGGAGCCATCGAGCCATCCGAATTTATGGCAATTGCGCAAGAATCCGATCTAACGGTTCGACTTAGCGAATGGGTGTTGTTGGAAAGCTGTCGCCAATGCAGCCTTTGGCATGCCACAATGGGTACTGCGGCACCGCCTCAGATCAGTGTCAACATCCCTCGCAAACAGTTCGCTTCGCCTGAGCTACCGGATTTCCTCCGTCGCGTTCTGGTCGAAACCGGATTGCAGCCAAATCGACTTCTGTTGGAGATCGCTCAAGACTGCTTTACCCTGGAAGCGGAAGTAGCCGTGAGGACTATGAATTCGATTCGGGAACTTGGAGTCGAACTGGCTATTGATGATTTTGGAGTAGGTACAGCGTCATTCATAACTTTGCATCAACTCCCAGTCAGTCTCTTGAAGCTCGATCGTTCGCTAATCAGGCAAATTGAAAATTCGAAGTGCGAAGCCGCATTGCTTCATGGACTGGTTGTCATGGCGCGCAATCTCAACGTCAAGTTGGTTGCGGAGGGGGTCGAATTGAGGTCCCAACAAAAAGCTGTTCAAGAATTGGGCTGCGAATTTATGCAAGGTGCATTCTTCGCAAATCCCATGCCAGCACCCGAGCTAGAGAACTTCCTTTCGGACAATCGATGCGATAAACCGCTTGCAATTGGCGCTATGGCTTTCGCTGGGGGGTGGTCGGAGCGACTGGCCTACATTGAGCCCGTCTCCAACTAGGGTTAGCTCAAAACTACAACTTGGATTTGCGGACAGCTAGCTTTGCAATGGAGATGGCCGCTAGAAGTCCCTGGCTTGGATCACGCGAAGCGAATCCAATAGAAGCATCTATATCGCTCGACACCAACGCCTTCTTGATCCTGTTCGACAGCTCCTCACCACCTGCCGCATCGCATTCAACTCCCAGTATTACGAATTCGCCGTCACCTAGATGAGCGACTATGTCAGTTTGCTTGCGTGCTTTAAGAATGCAACTAGCTGCTTTGCAGATTGGTGATCCGTTGAGTGTGTTGTCGCCAACATCATTAAGCGAATCGTGGATATCCAATTCGACAATCAATATAAAGGC
>JANLUJ010000342.1:0-7589 GCA_031363425.1 Pirellula sp. | reverse complement strand
GGACCCCCGGCATCCCCTTTTGGGCTTGTGAATCCCTCGTTTCTTTAGCATACTATTGCCTCGAATTATTTAGAAATTGGGTTGAGCCACACCTTGCAGCGTAGCGAGTTGAAACGGCCGCGGGATACCGATGGCCGTTTGTTTTTGATGTGACACGGTCGCGTCAATGGGACTCAACCAAGCGACATGCGTTTCCAATAGCGCAATGGCTCGCAAACACCTTTTGCTTCGAGCGATTGCTCGGAAATGAGAAAGACAGTATGGGACGTTATACAGGCCCAAAGGCCAGAGTAAATCGACGCTTCGGAGCATTGCTATACGAAAGTGCCGGCGCTGTTCGCGCATACGAAAAGCGAAGCGAGCAGCCGCCCGGGATGCACCCAAAGGGTCGCCGTACCAGCAATTACGGAACCGCATTATCGGAGAAGCAAAAGATCAAGTACTACTACGGTCTTGGCGAACGTCAGTTGCGTCGTTACTTCGATGACGCGGTTCGAAAGAAAGGTAATACCGGTGAGACGTTGTTGCTTATGTGCGAGCGACGACTCGACAATATCGTTCGCCGCATCGGTCTTGCCAAGACTCGCCCGCAGGCTCGCCAGGGTGTTGCCCACGGACACTTTAAAGTAAACGGCGTCAAAGTATCTAGCCCTTCGTACGTCCTTCGTCCAGGCGATGTGATCGAGATCCGAAACAACGAAGCGGTTCGCAATCTCTATCGAGGAATTATTGCAAATAGTTCACCCATCCCGTTGGATTGGGTAACATTCGACAGTGAAGGTCTTAAGGCTACGATTCAAGGCAATCCTGGACCAAGCGATATTTCGCTACCGGTGAACGCTAATATCGTGGTCGAATTCATGTCCCGATAGTTTTTCTCAGCTTGTTGACCAACTCATGCATTCTCCTGTTGTCGTTTTGGGCGGTGGACCTGGTGGTTATGCGGCAGCTTTTTTGGCTGCCGACGAAGGCCTCGAGGTGATTCTGGTCGAATCGGAATCCAAACTCGGCGGAACTTGTTTGTTGCGAGGATGTATTCCATCCAAGGCGCTGCTACATGTCGCCAAAGTCCTCGGCGAAGTGCATGAGATGAGCGAAGACTGGGGTGTCGAATTTGGCGCTCCCAAAATCGATGTCAACAAGGTTCGAGCCCGAAAAGAAAAGGTGATCGATACGCTTGCGGGCGGCCTGAGTCAACTCGCCAAAAGACGTAATGTCAAGATCATCAAAGCTCGCGGCAAGTTTGAAAACTCCACAACATTGTTGCTTGAAGGTGACGATGCATCCATTCCCGAAGGGGGAAAGATAACGTTTGACTTCTGCGTGGTTGCGACCGGCAGTGTGCCCTCGATGCCGCCCTCTTTTGATATCGGCTCGAGTCGCGTGATGGACTCGACGGGCGCATTGGCGCTCGTGGATATTCCAAAGAAGATGTTGGTTATCGGTGGCGGTTACATTGGACTTGAGATGGGAACTGTTTATGCCCATTTAGGATCCAAAGTTTCGGTAGTTGAATGGACGGATGGCTTGTTGCCTGGCGTCGATCGAGATCTGGTCAAACCGCTTCATACTCGCCTTAAAAAATTGCTAGAAGATCGAATCTATTTAAACACCAAAGTTGGCTCTTTGGCAGAAGTTGACGATCAGGTTGAAGTCACATTCGAAGGTCCTGGCAAATTCGGTCACGAGAGATTTGATCGCGTCTTAGTCAGTGTTGGAAGACGCCCCGTTAGTCAGGGGCTTGGTTTGGAGAAAACCAACGTTCAAGTCAACTCGCGGGGATTCATCGTTTGCGACAAACAGCAGCGAACAAGCGATCCACATATTTTTGCAATTGGCGATGTTGCCGGCGACCCGATGCTCGCACACAAAGCCAGCCATGAGGCCAAGGTTGCGATCGAGGTTATCCTTGGCAAACCAGCCATCTTTGACAAGGCTGCAATCCCTGCGGTGGTATTCACCGACCCTGAGATAGCATGGGCAGGCTTGACAGATGATCAAGCGAAACGCGAAGGTCGAAAGGTCGATATTGAAATCTACCCTTGGGCCGCAAGTGGACGCGCCCAAGCGATCGGTCGAACCGACGGCTTCACCAAGTGGCTGGTCGACCCCGACACGCATCGAGTACTAGGTTGCGGCATTGTTGGCTCCGGGGCTGGCGAATTGATTGCGGAAGCAGTGTTGGCAATCGAAATGGGTTGCGAGGTTCGCGACTTAACCGAATCCATTCACCCGCATCCGACTCTTAGCGAAACGCTAATGAACGCAGGCGAAGTCCACTTCGGTACGGCGACCGAAATCTATAAGCCAAAGCGCCATGGGTAGCATGTTTAACCGGCGCAGCCGAGTACGACTCAGAACTATCCGCTATCCCAGTTCCGGTCGCAAACTTGCTATCGAGTAACCAACCGCTGTCGCGGGTTAAACCAGTCGCAGCACGGTTGTCGGATCGGTAAATTCTGTTATACTTTTGCCTTGCAAAAACAGCGAAAAAACCCTGCAAAAACGCTGATAAATCGGGACTTTGCGGAAAGGGTTTTTGATGCAGTTCGATTCTCTTTTCCGAAATGGCTTCTTACGTGTCGAATCTCCCTCCTGATGATGATTTTGATGCCAACGATCCGGCTTCGCTGCCATCGAATTCTGGTGGCGACGGGGGCAATAGCGGAGAGCGGATGATCGAGGAATCGATCGAGAACGAATTGCGCAATAGTTACTTGACCTACGCCATGAGCGTCATCGTTAGCCGAGCTCTTCCGGACGTTCGCGACGGGCTCAAGCCGAGTCAGAGACGCATCCTGGTCGCCATGCACGATCTGAACCTCACACCAGGTGCCGCTCGTGTTAAGTGCGCTAAGATTGCTGGCGACACGTCGGGCAATTACCATCCACACGGTGAAGCCATCATCTATCCGACCTTGGTCCGTATGGCACAGGAATGGAACATGCGGCACATGCTCATCGACAAGCAAGGGAATTTCGGCTCGATCGCAGGTTTACCGGCTGCTGCCATGCGATACACCGAAGCTCGTTTGGCAGCCCCAGCAGCCATGATGTTAGATGACATTCGGCTAGACACCGTCGACTTTATTCCGACCTACGACGAACGCCGAACCGAGCCAGTCGTCCTCCCATCGAAGTTCCCGAACTTGCTCGTCAACGGCGCTACCGGAATCGCCGTCGGCATGGCGACCAGTCTGCCGCCGCATAATCTACGCGAAGTGTGCGCCGCATTGATCAAGGTGATTGAGGATCCGGACGTCTCGATTGCAGAAATTTGCCAAATCATTCCTGGCCCCGACTTCCCAACGGGCGGCATCATCTGCGGACGATATGCCATCAGGCAAGGCTACAATACTGGTCGTTCGACCATCGTAATGCGAGCTCGCGTCGATATCGAGGAAGGCAAGAAAGCCCGATTGATCGTTCGCGAAATTCCATATCAACAGTTTCGTGATCGAGTGATCGAGCGAATCGCAGACCTCGTTCGAAGCGAGCGAATCAAAGGCATTTCCGCAATTCGCGATGAGAGCGATCTCAAAGAGCCTGTTCGAATCGTTATCGAAATCAAGCAGAACTCCGATCCACACGTCGTTCTCAATCAACTCTATCAGTTCTCGTCGCTGCAAGAGTCATTCTCAATCAATATGTTGGCGCTCGTCGATGGCAAGCCAAGAGA
This sequence comes from Pirellula sp., assembly GCA_031363425.1. Classification (GTDB taxonomy): domain Bacteria; phylum Planctomycetota; class Planctomycetia; order Pirellulales; family Pirellulaceae; genus JBKCUI01. The sequence goes on along the minus strand of JANLUJ010000342.1, from coordinate 3,910 downwards.
ACTGAGCATCAAGGAATTGCTTCAAGAGTTTATTCGTCACAGGTTTACGGTCATTCGACGGCGAACTCAGTTTCTTTTGGCATCGGCTAGGAAACGCAAACACGTTGTCGAGGGGCTGCTGTTGGCGCTAGCGAACATCGACGAAATCATCATGCTTATTCGCAAGAGTCGGACTCAGGCCGAAGCGAAAGAAAAGTTGATGGGGGTCGAATGCCCAGCCGCCATGATGGAAAGAGCCCTCGGCGAGCGAGGCTACACTGACTTCCAATTGGAACGTGGTAAAGCAGAGGTGTATCGCTTGACCAGCGTTCAAACGGATGCAATCCTCCGAATGACACTTGGGCAATTGGCTGGTTTGGAGCAAGAGCGACTCACCGACGAACACGCATCCATCCTGACCGAGATAGAAAAGTTCCGTGTGATCTTGAGCGACCCAGCCAACATCTACGCCATCATCAAAGCCGACCTGGAAGAAATCTCTCGCAAGTTTGGAAACGATCGCCGAACCGTGATCGATGAGGAGGAGTTGGGTAACTACAACATGGAGGACTTGATCACTGAGGAAACGATGGTGGTCACTATCTCACATCAAGGCTACATCAAGCGTATTCCAGCTACGACTTACCGCGCTCAGAAACGGGGCGGCAAAGGCATCGCGGGCCTTCGGGCCGAAGAGGAAGATCCAGTCGAACATCTCTTCATCGCCAGTACTCACGCGCACTTGTTGTTCTTCACCAATCAGGGCAAGGTTTATTGGCAGAAGGTCTGGGAAATTCCACAAATGAGCCGCGAAAGTCGCGGACGTGCATTGGTCAATCTATTGAACTTGACCCCCGAAGAAAAGATCCGCGACTGCGTCTCCGTTCGGGATTTCAATCTGCCAGGGCACTTCCTCATGATGGCAACCAAGAAGGGCGTCATCAAGAAGACCGAACTCGAAGCCTACAGCCGTCCCAAGAAGGGCGGTATCATCGCGATCAAACTGCGGGAAGACGACGAGTTGGTTGATGTCGTGGTCGCAAAGCCTAACGATCAGATTGTATTGGCTACCGCCAACGGCATGGCCATCCGATTTGCAGAGAGCAACGCTCGTTCGATGGGCCGTAACACGTCGGGTGTAAAAGGTATTTCCCTGAAGAAGGGGGACGAATTGGTTGGGATGGTGGTAGCCGATCCGACTGCGACCTTGCTCACTGTCTGCGAACTGGGTTATGGAAAACGAACAACTTTTGGACCAGGCGATGAAATGGCCGGAAAGGAAGTTGTCGCAGTGGACGATGAAAACGCTGAAGATCCCGCCATGGAAGAAGATGTTCCAGAAGAGCCAGAAAACGAAGCAGAAGATTTCAACTCGGCCAACCGTTATCGCACCCAACGCCGAGGTGGAAAGGGTGTCATCGACATTAAGACGACCAAGCGAAACGGTCGCGTTGTAGGCATCGTTCCAGTGAGCGACTTGGACGAACTGATGATGATGACGGTTCGCGGCAAGATCCAACGTGTTGCAGCCAAGGACATCAGTGTCATCGGGCGAAATACACAAGGCGTTCGCATCATGAGCTTGGACGAGGGAGACACGCTCACCGCAATTGTTCGGGTTCCTCCTGAAGATATTTCGGAATTGGAGGCGGCGAAGCCGACGCCGGTTACTAACGACTTTACCTCGACGAGTATGCCGACGGATTCGGTCACAGACGACAACTTATCGGACTCCCAGCTCTCGGATGAAGCCTCCGCAGAAGATGAAGGGCAAAGCTGAATGAGAATGACTCCTTGACTAATCCGAATCCAGATTCGTTGCTGATTTTGGTCTGCACCTACAATGAACGCGAGAATTTGCCGACATTGTTTGAGGAGATCGAAGCAGTCCTTCCGAACGCCAGAATCCTAGTGGTCGATGACAATTCACCGGATGGCACCAGCGATTGGGTAGAACAGCGTACACGTGTCAATCCGTCGATATCACTGATCCGCCGTAGCGGCAAACTTGGACTAGGAACGGCTATTCGAGCGGGTATGCAGTTCGCCATTGAAAATGGTTTCGAATGGTTACTGAATTTGGACGCGGACCTCAGTCATAGTCCAAGTTCGATTCCGGAATTGCTTGCTCAGCGAGATTGCTCAGACGTTATTGTCGGGTCGCGATACGTTGAGGGCGGAGGGATGGAGGGTTGTTCCTGGAAGCGTGTGTTCGTCAGCAAGTGCGCGAATGCATATGCGCGGTGGATCATCGGCTGGTCGGTTCGAGATTGCAGCAGCGCTTTTCGGCTATATCGCGTGAGCAGTATACGAGATTTAAAACTCGATGAGATTCGAGGAGCAGGTTATGGTTTTTTGGAGGAGGTGCTCTGGCATTTGATTAATCAGGGTGCGCGGCTAAGGGAGGTCGGCATTGTCTACACAGAGAGACGAGAGGGAAAATCGAAGATCTCGATCAAAGAAGCCCTATCAACGATCAACTCGATCCATCGCGTTGCCAAATTAGGCCGAAGGCAAGTGTAGAACAGTTGTCCCAACTGTTCGGGTCCAGCGTTTCCATTTCCGATTTCTCGGCGTTATCGATGTGTTGGAACGAGTGGGCGTGAGGCAACAGCTATTATGTTCCAGCAACGCGTATTTGATTTCTCATCGTTTTTGAACCACGGAATACACGGAATACACGGAAGGGAAAATGGAGCAAACATTCTGCAACGCGTATTCGATGCCTCAAAGAGTGACGAGGCGCGATAAATCCGCTCTCATTGCAGTTTGTTTTTTTCCGTGTCTTCGTCGTCTTCCGTGGTTTCCAGTTTTTGTAGCTAATGTGTTCCAACTGGCTGGATTATGTTACCCATGAATCGATCTTCGATTTTGTGAGGAGCCGAAAATCATTTGGAATCGTTAATGATTACATCAAATGCTTGTCGAGCGAAATCATAGGCCGCCGATGCGGCGTCTAACTCCGTTGCACGGATTTGTCCCTTCTTTTTGGACCAGCATTGATCGACCGCTTTTCGACACCAATTCGCACTAGCCAGGGATGCTCGAATGGGCTCGTCGGCCACCTCTACGAAAATGGGATTGCTGTGCATGGATGGGAAAATACGAGTTGCTACCCAGCTTGATTTGTCCAGTTTGATATCCCATTGCAAATCCCTAAATTCGCCATCCGCCAAAAGCTCCTTGGTGGCAACAACTTCGCCATTCACGATCAATTCAACTGGCACAATGCGTGTTTCTCCGAGCCTCGCTCGCTCGATGTGCCAATAGGGTTTTTCATCAAGTCTTTTTCCTTTGATTTGCCTCGCTTGCTCACTGGCGGTTTCGGTTAAATGAGCTGCAACCCGAGTTAGTACTTTGACACTTTGGGCGGATTTCAAATCCAATTGGCTCACTTCGCCGCCCTTGCCAGTCTTTCCCATGGCTACATCGTTGATACTAAAGTGTGATAAGTGACTTAGACCATCGCCGACATAGCTCCGCCCATCTCTTAGGCCTGCAACCCAGTCCTCGTAGGTGAACTCGGGGGTTTTGGGCAATTCGACATAAACACGGCCAAGACCGACTCGTTCACCATAGATGCATGGGTAATCTGTCTCGCCACTGATACGAGTTCGATACCCGCAATTGAGAGTGTGATACCAGATGTTCAATTCCCAAACCGCAGGCGTATCTACAGTGCTGATGAAGTCGCAGGCGTCATGAGTGACCGCGACAATGAACTCGTTTGCTCCGATGCCGTCAAATGGCGGCATTTCCAAGTCAGGCAAGCGATCGGCTGCGCGCCCCACGCTATCTTTGGCGCCACCGCCCCATTGTTGTGGCGTTAGTCCCCGTTTGCCGTTTGGTAAGTAGTCGGGCAGTCCTAATCCCCAGCCACTATGGCTATATCCGACAACTCCCCCTTGGCTCTTTCCCCACTTCAAAACTG
>JANLUJ010000329.1:0-1759 GCA_031363425.1 Pirellula sp. | reverse complement strand
CAACGACAAACATCCCTCCTCAGCCTCAGTCGCGCCTTTGGCACGGTTGATCACCGGGTTGATAAAAACCAATTCTGGACCTTCCTCTTTGTCTCCGCTCGGGTTGGCAATGAACAAGCGAATCGGGAGATTTACTTGATTTGCCGCCAGGCCTACGCCACGAAATTCGTACATTATTTCAAACATCTCGTCCACAAGTTCTTTGAGCCGAGCGTCTACGCGCACAATGGGCTTGGAGCAATGCCGCAGAGTCGGATGCGGGTAGGTGATCAGTTGAAGCGAAGCCATACGACCTATCGAAAATGAAGAACGCGTGTTACGTTAGGGAAATCAGGGAATGTGTTGTATTGTGGTCGAGAACGCACTTGTCGTAAACCTACCAATCTCACCGAATTGATTGTCCGATTAGTCCTATGCGACGTTTCGCCGGAAACCGTGTAATCGCCTTTTTGCCAAGACTGCTTTGGATCAGCATGGCAAGCATCGTTTCAGCACAGTCCGTGAAATCCCAAGAGGTGAATGAGGCGGAAATAAGCCGCATCTGGTTCGCAGAGCCAGGCGACACAAGCCTAAATCGTTGGGATCCGCGACAGCTTTTTGAAGACGCTGGAAAAGTGAAGGAATGGGACGACCAAAAGGTTGTCCTAGTTCGCGTAGGTTCCAAGAGAGAAATCACTACTCCGGGTGACTTCGTTGTTCGAATCGAGCCCGCGTGGGCCAACGAAGCCGGCGAACAGATCCATCGATTGTTTTCGGATCGACAATATTCATTAGTCATTAAACAAGGAAACGATGCCATCAAAAGTGGATTACCAAGGTGGCAACAGCGATTGATATTGTCGGAAATGATTGAAGCGTGTTCCGCTTTGGGCAGGCCACGTATTGCCGGAATTCTATTCGTGTCATTGGCTAAAGAGAATCCGCCGCAATTGCTGCTTTCCACCATACCAATTCCCTGGGGCGAGACTGCATTGGTGAATTCAAGCTTAAACGAATTACAATCGATAAGCGAGGAATGGATTACTCAGGAATCGGAAGCTATCCAGCTACTTGGAGCATCGTGGCTTCTAAGCGGAGCAAAGCGTCCCAATGCGATTGAGCGGCTAGAGCATCTGGCAAAGAATGCCAAGTCACCTCTCATTGGCTCCTACGCCCGCGCACAGCTCTGGCGAACTGTCCCACCTGCCGAAATTCTTTCGGATAGACTCCAGCGTTGGCTGGCGGAACGCGACAAGCTGTTGTTGCCATTGCAAGCAGGGCCGACCATGCTTTTAGCCGATCGACTTCAACAAGCCGGGCAAACGAACCTTGCAGTCCCGGAATGGCTACGCATTGCGACCATTCATAGCGATCGATACCATCTGGCAACGAAGGCTATTCCAAAAGCGTCGGCAGCTCTGCGCACTGCCAAACGCAATGAAGAGGCGGATCGAGTACAAATGATGCTCGATTCATTTAAAACGAAGACCGAAAGTACTAAGTAGCGAGCGGGCAGTCATGATCCTATGTTTCCATCGGTCTTTATTCGTATTTGCGATTGCTTTCTGCATGTGTTTTCCACAACTCGCAACAAACTCGCTGTTGGCTCAGGGTGCCAACACAACAATGCCGACGCCGTCCAACGTGGCTGCTCCTACACAAGCCAAAGGCAAGACGGCTGCCGACGAGACTTTTTTGGGGGTTGTTTTTAGCGGAGGCATCATGGGCATAGGTATCATGATCGTCTTGATACTTTTGTCGATTGTCTCTGTCTATTTAG
>JANLUJ010000326.1:0-1538 GCA_031363425.1 Pirellula sp. | reverse complement strand
CGCGATTCCTTCAAAAAAGCTAATAAGACAAAAACAGCCAAACTTGCAAAGAAATCTTCTGGTTCCATTGCGATCACCTTAGAAACCAGTTCGGCCACGGCGAGTGAAGTTCGAATGGAAACTAAAGTCTCTAGCAATAGTCCTGCCCTGACTCCATCCAAAGCCGAGTCAAAGCCGGCCGGTCCGGCGATTGCAATGCCTGCGGTGCTGGCCAATGCCGTCGATGCAAAGTGGTTTGTGAGGCCGCCAAGTGGAGGGCAATTTGGACCTGCCCCTTCGCAAATGCTTCTCAATTGGATAGCGGAATCTCGAGTCACAGCGGATTCGTTCCTCTGGCGCGACGGATTAGCTCAATGGCAACTGGCAAGCGAACTTGTGCCAGAGTTGTTCGTTGCAGAAAAACCAGCCATTGTTCCATCTCTGGCCGACAAAACCGGGAAACCCAACGAAGTGGTTCTGAGTGGCTCGCCGACCATTCGTTCCGGAGCTGTTCTCAAGAAACGAATGCAGAAGCGGCGACAGCAAGTGACGACGGTAATTTTACTTGCAACCATCTCACTGATTTTGCTGAGTATCCTCATCTTTGTCCTTGTCTTTCAAGTATCTAAACCCCCGCAAGCCAGCAAAGCGCAATGGCTACGGAATTGGCACTTGTGCTGCGACAAAGTTAAGAATTTGGGTTGTTCGTGAGCGGCAAGGCGCTAGCCGCCGGTATCCCTTCCAGCCGCTAACTAAAACCAAAGAGAGTGCCATTGTGCTAGCCCCATTCCGCTGCGTTGAACAAAGCGCAATCTAACTGGACTTGTGATCGACAAATGGTGAAAATTGCATGTAGTTGAGGTGCCGGTAGATTTCGCTTTTTTCCAGCAACTGCGAGTGCGTTCCTATGCCAGCTACTTTATGATCATGAATGACAATAATCTGATCTGCGGTTCGCAACGTTGACAGCCTTTGAGGCAAAACAACGAGCAAGGTACTATCTGATTTGAGCTGAAGGATCGCATCGAGTGTTTCCGATTCGGTGGTCGATTTGACTCGAACACTTGGCTCTTGCACCACGATCAAGCTTCGTTTTTTGACTAGCCCCCGAGCAAGTCCGATTCGAAAGAGCGAATCGGGCAACAAGCGATCTTCGTTTGGCGTCACAAGGGTAGAAAGCCCATCTGGCAAATTCAGGATAGCGTCTGCAACATGCATTCGCTTTGCTACCTTCATCAAATCCACCGTTGCATCGGGTGAACCGATAGACCACAAATTTTCTTCGACGGTACCATGCACGAGAGGGCCACGGGCTGCAACCCAAAGTGAAAAATTGCGAATCGCAGACTGGTCAAGATCGGTTGAGTCAACTTCATCGAGTAAGATTCGACCGCTAGAAGGCCGTCCAAAGCCGAAGATGAGTTCCTCGCGGTGGCACTCGCCAAAGAACAGGCTTACTACAACGGAGACTTTGACGGTACTATATCCTATTACACCGACGATGCCGTCTCGGTATGGCCTGAAGCGCCGGAGGTGGTGGGCAGGGCCGCCATGGGCGA
>JANLUJ010000321.1:0-1060 GCA_031363425.1 Pirellula sp. | reverse complement strand
TGCGAGGTGCCAAGAGGTCGGATTTTCTCGGAAGCTTGACGAAAAACCGGATCGGGACTGCCGCCTAGAATTGCAGCTACAGAACCATCACAGGCGGGCACAACCGCAACTGCGAATTGAACGCCCATTAGCCAACCAACTTCATGGCTCAATTTTTCTTGTAAATGCAAATGGTGCGCATTGTCGTCTAGCCAAGCCAAATTCCAGCGATGTTGCGTTGAAGCATCAGCAAAACTGGGGGATATCCCGTATTTGTCGCTTGCGCTAGGCGAATCCGGGGTGCGGACGCAATAGATCGGGAGAACCACTTCGGCTTCGACCAAGTCCCGTTGAATATAGATTGGATCTGCGGATTCACTCGCTGCGATATAACCATGCGAATCGTGATGAGTCGGCTCATGTTTGACCACTTTGATATCGCCCAGCTCCTGAGCCTGCAATTCTTCAACCAGTCGATCACGCCAGTCCTGGTTATCCGATCCAAGGACGACTGCGATCATCTCCTGTCGTGTTCCATGCTGGACCAAATATCGAACCGTTGCGCAGACGATTCTATTTGCCTCCGGCACTCCATCTTCGATGGCGATTGCAATATGGTCGTCATCGATCAGAGCGAGCGGCAGTGGCGGAAACTCAATCGGCTCATCGAACGCGCCTGCTATCAAATCTGCGATGGGTCTATCTGTACGAACTCCCGATACACGAAGCTCGGTTGCGTTCTCCGGCAACTGCAAATTCAGACTGCGAACGCCAATCCGGGGCTCAAAAAAAGTTAAGTTATTCATCGATCCGAAACCTTTGCTCGATATAAAATGGCATGGCGAGAAATCATCTGCTCGACCGAATGCTCTTGTTGTACATGCTTCTTCGCATCGGCAATCATTTTTTTTCGTCGCGGTCCGTCATTGAGTAACTGGTTGGTGTACCGCGTCAGATCGTCCACGTTGCCGACCGGATATAATAGGCCGGTCAGATCGTGTTGAATCAACTCCCTATTTCCCGGAATGTCCGAAGCAACCACCGCAACACCTGATTGCATCGCTTCCAAAATAACATTGGA
>JANLUJ010000303.1:0-9657 GCA_031363425.1 Pirellula sp. | reverse complement strand
CTACTCGTTCCCAGGCTCTGCGGCTCTGCCTGGGAACGCACTGCCGTGGAGGCTCCTGCCTCCGGAGTTCACAAACTAAGGAGGCATTTCGGCGAGGCGGAGCCTCGCATGCATTGAGTGACCAGGCGGAGCCTGGTAACTAGATTGCACAGTGCAACAAAACTTGCAATCCGTGGCACTAGCTAGTGAATTGGAAACTGGAGGCTTCTCGAGTCAGCTATCGCGCAAAAAAAACGCGAAGGCGGATCGTCTAATCGACAACAACCTTCGCGGATAATCCGTTCGATGGAACTTGCTTCAGGCTACGCTGAAGTCTCACCCAAAATATAATGTACGAACTTGTTGATTTCCAAACCATTGCTTTTGGCATATTGGCCAACGCTTTGCTTGTCGTCTTTCACGAACGGTTGGTCCAACAAAACGCGTTCCGCAAAGAACTGTTTCAATCGTCCCTCGACCATTTTGTCGACGATTGCTTCTGGCTTGCCTTCCTTGAGTGCAAGATCGCGGAGAGCAACTCGTTCGGCAGCGACGATCGACGGATCGAGCTCGCTAGAGGACAATGCTGCAGGGCGCATGGCAGCAATATGCATCGCGATGTCCTTGGCCGCTAAATCGTTGTTGCCCTTAAGGGACAGCAACACGCCAGCAACGGTCGTGGCGTTGTGACTATAGCCGCCGCTTGCACCGTCTATTCTCACCATTCGGCCTAAGTCGAATCGTTCTCGAATGCGATTGAAAAGCTCGTCGCGTTGTTCGCCGACAGTCATTCCAGGTTTGGACGGTGAAGGCTGCTTAAGCAATTCATCGTGGGTCTTTGCGTCGCTCTTGGCAAGGGCCTCCGCAAAATCATTTGCCAACTGGATAAACTCAGCATGACCGGCAACCGGCGCGCTTTCACACTTCAGTTCGACCATTGCGCCGGCGCTTTTGTCGCTGCCGGTGAACAAACCAAATCGCCCAAATGCCGTTTCGCGATCAGCTCGCTTTTCACCTAGCTTGATCCCCTTTTCTCGCAAGATCGCGATCGCCTTTTCTTCATCGCCGTCGCCTTCCTTGAGTGCGGCTTTGCAGTCCATCAGGGGCAAACCAGTTCTTTGTCGCAGTGCTTTGACTGCTTCAGCAGAGATTTCTGCCATTTCTAAAACTCTCCTAAAACAATAGTCACCGAAAAAAATCTGTCTTGAAATTTGGCTGCACTCGAACGCAACGGATTGCTTGAATGCAGGTGTACTTGCTGTCGCAAATTCGATTTGGGGTATTTGCCTGAGGACACGGCCCAGGGGGCCATGCCACTAAGCCATGTCTTCTGCTTTAGCGACCATTTCACTTGTCGGGTCCGGCGCGTTGCCCATCGTCTTGAGAAGTTCTGGGTTCTCAGCTTTTCCAGCCAACACTGCGTCCGCCAATTGCTTCATGATCAAATCGATCGATCGAATGCCGTCATCGTTACCTGGAATTGGCAAATCGATTTGGGACGGATCGCAATCGGTATCGATTAACGCAACGGTGGTGATGCCTAACGATTTGGCTTCTCGAACGGCGTTCTTTTCCTTCTTTGGATCAACGATCACCAAGCACTCCGGCAATCGATTCAACGATCGCAGACCGTTCAAGTTTCGGTAGATCTTGCGGTACTCACGATTCAACGAGGATTGCATCTTCTTCGAGTATTCGTTGATCTTCTCGCTATTCATGATGACCTCGAGTTCTTCAAGTCGAGCCATTCGATCGCGAACGGTTCGGAAGTTCGTCAAAGCGCCCCCCAGCCAGCGTTCGCTGACAAAGGGCATACCGCATCGGGTCGCTTCGCGTTGAATGACCTCGGAGGCCTGCCTCTTGGTACCAACGAATAGAACCAGCGAACCACCGTTGGCTACCTGATTGAGGTATTTCTTAGCCCGTAACATTCCGCGAAGCGTTTCGCGAATGTCGATAATGTGAATCAGATTTTTCCGCCCATAGATGTACGGTTCCATCTTGGGATTCCAGCGGCTCACTCGGTGTCCGAAGTGCGCACCAGCTTCAATCAACTTTTGTACTATCTCGTTGGCCATAGGTTCTCCTCAGTTTCTATGCGTCCAAAGCAATGCTATCAATCGATTGGCAGTCGATTATGCACAGGAACCAAGACGGCCTCACAGCCTGGCTTGAAATCCTTCTGCTTATTCAGGAACGCGAATTCCCCGAAAAGCAATCCGGCTGGTGCGGCCTCACTGGCCACTAAAATCCAAACAAGAGCTTCTCTGGGTCGGAACAGGGTACCGGTAAAGGGTGTTGTTCGTCAATCGAAAACCCGAAATTAACGATGTCTAGACGCTGCAAACACGGCGGGGACCGCCGTGCCACATTAGGTCACGTTGTACCCTAGGGCCGTTAGTTTTTCAGATAATGCAGCTTTGGCGGCAGGTTCGCCGTGAACCAGTCGAATTTCGCGAGGTTTTTGTGGGATTCCTTGGACGAATCGGAGTAAGTCCGATTGGTCCGCATGGGCAGAATAGCCGCTTAGCGTGTAGGTTTTTGCTTTGACCTCAAACTCTTGATGGTCGATCCATACTTTGCCTTGGCCACCCTGGCAGTTTTGAATCTCACGACCAAGGGTGCCTGCACCTTGGTAACCGACGAATACGACATCGGTGTTTTCGCGTCCCAAAAATGCTTTGAGGTAGTCGACGACTCGGCCTCCGGTGCACATACCACTTCCTGCAATGACAATCGCCGGCTTGCCTGACTTTTGCAAGTAATTCAATGTCTGGTGATGATCGTTACCACGATCGATTTCAACGAGGTTTTGGAAAACTAGCGGTTGCTTGTCGATCGTCAATACTTCGTGCGCTTCCTCGTCCCAAAATTCTCGCATCTGCTCATAGATATCCGTCAACTTGATCGACAACGGCGAGTCAACGATAACGTCGATTTGCTTGAGGAGCGTGCATTGCGTTTTGTGCCCGATCTCTTCCATGATCAAGTTCATTTCGTAGAGCAATTCCTGGGTGCGGCCCAGACTGAACGCGGGAATGATGGTGATGCCCCGATTCTCCATCGTTTCGCACAAGATCGATTCGAGCCGATGCAATCGAGTTTCACGTCCCTCATGGATGCGATCGCCGTAGGTGCTTTCAAGAACCAGCAGATCTGCACGTTCAGGACTAATCGGATCGTTCAAAATAGGGGTGCAGCGTGAACCAAGGTCGCCGCTAAAGACGTAACGTTCATCCCCATGGGCCGTTTCAACATAGGACGAACCGAGAATATGGCCGGCGGGTTGAAATCGAAACTCCAGGCCGTGTTTGGCGGAATCCGAGATGCTAGATTGCGAATTGTGAAATTTGCCGGTGTGTAGATTAGTCCACTTGCCATACGGGATCGGTCGAATGAGTCGTCTTAAGTCGTCTAGGAACTCCTTGATTACACGACGGTTCCGTGTTATCCCCAATCGCATCGCATCCTCGAGCATGATCGGCAACAGCATTGCCGTGGGCTTCGTGCAGTAAATAGGCTTGTGGAATCCCGCATCAAAAAGATATGGGATGCGTCCAATGTGGTCGATATGGACATGCGTTAGTATGAGCGCTTGCACTGCGTCCAATGGAAAATCGATATCCATTCTATCGCGGCCGCGCGCGTCCTGTCCTTGAAACATGCCACAATCAATCAAGACGGATTGAGCATCCGTAAAGTGCAGTTCATGACAGGAGCCGGTGACACCCAAATGGCCGCCATGGTGTGTGATTTGCATACAAGTCGATTTCCGTTGGGCAATGGATAGAACGTATCTGAAAGTAGGTTGCGGTGTCGCTCCGCGACTTCGAAGCCGGGTCACAGAATGATCCGGCCACAAAAAAGTGACCTGGCCGCATTTAGGAAAGCCCTATTGTAGTGGATACCGCACGCTATTGCCGAGGTCGAGCGAACTGCTACTTGGAAGCGTTGCTAGTCCGTGCGGTCCAGACTGGCTGCCCGTTCGTTGGAATGCGGAGATGAACCTCGCGCTGATTGACCAGAGTCCGTCCGTTTTCGGTCGAATATCGAAGATAGACGGTAACCACTTTACTACTTGGAAGTTTGTCTTGCCAAGGCAAGCGAAGATGAAAGCCTTGTGCGGTCCCGATGGGTTCAAGTGTTTCTGCCATCTGCTCGGGGGTGAATTCCCAAGCGGCGATGCGGCCGTTGTCTTTGGTCTCGGCTCGATCCTCGACTACGACGGTTAGGGTTCCGGGCTGATTCAGGATTTGCCCTGCGGTGTTGATTGGAGTCACGACCAAATAGAGACCGTCATCGCCGGGCCTCTCGTCAAAATTGTGTCCATGGCACATCGTGGAATGGAAGCCGATTTCGACGATCTTTTTGTCGACGACTTCTGCTGGCTTGCTGTTTGCGATTGGCTCGTTGGCAGATGCAAATTGAACCTTGGATCCTTCGGGCAATCGAATCCTTCCTGATTGGATCGCGCCCTGCGGGTTTTTGGGAAACAGTTTTTGCAATAGTGATGGCGCATTGTCCGACTGCGATGGATTCGCGTTTGTTGGAATCGAGCTGGGTGATGGAGCGACCATGAGCTTGGGTTGCTGTGCCGATCGGACCATCGATTCTGGCATACTCACTTGTTCGTTCAAACTTTCGCCGGTTGGCAAAACCGAATTCCGTTTAGGGAAGCGAATGCCTTGGGATGCTTGGGCTTCAGACGCGTTCTTTGGAGCACTTGGAAGTGCCGTCGGAGCGTCGGAAGAGTTGGAGCCTGGCGGCATAAGTTCGCCAGCCTCGGTCTGTCGCGACTTGATATTGGGGGGTGCGACAGGCGCTTTGCGGACAACAGGTGGATTCTCAATGTACTCAGAATTTGGCATCAGTACGGATGGCACTTCGTAGAATTTTCTCGGATTCGATTCGAGTGGAACACCGTCTATAACCTCGATGGATTCGTACGGTTCAGGTTTGCCGTTGGGTCTTGGCGAGATGCCTTTGCGAGTCGAGCTGTCAGGGAACTGTGGTAGGCCATTTTTGCGTTGAAGCTCTGCATTGATTTTTTTCAAACGCTCAACTTCGTTCACTAGGGACTCGTAACCAGCATCCTTTTCGTTATAAGCAGCGTCGTATTCGTAGATTCGGTCCTCGAGCATGCGAATTTCGCTAGCCATATTCTCAACATAAAGCTCTGTGTATGCGCGCTGCCTACAGCCCGTCCAAAACAAACATCCAATCGCGCAGCAGAATAGCCGCAGGTTCAACCAACGACCGATTCTTTTTGATTTTTTCTTTTTTGAGGATGGCATTGTGGCTTTAGGGCGAGTTCAACACGGACTCCAAGCCCATGGGATTAAGAAAATTCGAACTTTGAGTCAAGATTGCTTCGTCCGCGTTTTAGGCGACCGGCAGACTGAAAAGTACCAGTAGCACGACGCGCGAGCTAGTGAATTGGAAGCTGGAATCACTAGCTTGCGCGTCGTGCTAGGTAGGGTTAAACCTGCCGGTCGCCTTAAACCTTTGCCCGCTAAAACCGAGAGAGAGGTGCTCGATTCTTGCAAAGTCCAATCATGGTGTTACTCAAAAAACAGAAAAACTTCCAATATTCCTTCGCCAACCTCGAATCTCTTCTTGTCCGTGCCCCTCATATTCGGTCGGTTTTACAAGGTTTGCTAGTTTGCAAAGGGCAAACTAGCCTTGAAAGCGGCGTGATGAATGGGAGCGGCAGAGCGGGGGTCTCCCGACTCTGTTTCATCAGCTTTTGGGGGAAATACCATGCTAAAGAAAGTTTTGTTGGGATCTGCAATTCTTGTTGGTTCAGGCGCTCTCTTGTTTGGCACTTCAGGTGTCAGCTACATCAAAACCGGTTACCACAGTCTTCGAGACACGATCAAGGAGCAGATTCCGCTCGATGTCGAAATTAGCCGTGTCAGGGATATGATCCGTGAATTGAAGCCAGAAATTGCAAGCAATCTTAAGGTAATCGCACGCGAAGAGGTCGAAGTTGCTAGGTTGCAGCGAGAAGTGAAGGAAAAGAGCGAAAAACTTGTTAAATCAAAGCAAGCTATTTTGAAGCTCAAGGACGATGTTCAAAGCGGAGTCAAATTCGTGACCTATGGTGACAAGGCCTGGGACATGGATCAAGTCAAGAAGGATTTAGCTAGTCGGTTCAAGAACTATCAAACACAAGAAGCGACTGCTGAAAAGGTCGAGAAAATTCTATCTGCAAGGGAAAGGAATCTCGAAGGAGCTCGTCGCAAATTGGACGAGATGCTGGCTGCCAAGCGAGAGATGGAGGTCGCCGTCGAGAACCTGCAAGCTCGGTTGACGATGGTGGAAGTTGCCAAAACGAGCAGCAAGTTTACGGTGAACGATAGCCATGTGAGCTCCGTTCGCCAAGCCGTTGCAGATATCGGTACCCGAATCGATGTCGAAGAGAGAATGACGGACACATTCGATATGACAGTGGGAATACCCGTGTCGGACGATGAAACACCGTCAGACCTCGTCGATCAGATTTCGTTTTACTTCAATCGCAATGGCGCAGAGGTAAAATCGTTGGTTGAAAATCGATAGTCATGGTTCTGGCTAGATTGCTATCTCACGCTTAACCGGCGCAGCCGCGAGCACCGCTACGCGGGTTAAACGAGTCGCAGCCGCTACGCGGTGAGGCGTCCAGCCTTACATTTTCATTCATCACGGTCAAAACGAGAGGATGATAGTATGATGAGCCATCTCGCACGACCTGTTTCTTCCTCTGCCCCGACGATCGCCATGGCTCAACCGAAAATCCTGTGGATCGATGGCGTTGGAAGCTATGCGATTTGCGATCAAAGCGAAATCACGATTGGCCAAGCGTTTCCGGGAAACCAAGTTGATCTAGCGATACGAGGCGATCTCAGTCGTAGAGCGGCTGTCATTCGGCGGCATGGTGAAGACCATTTGATTCAGCCTTTGCAACTCGTTCAGGTGAACGGAATGGAGATTGATCGGGCCGTTTTGCTGGGTGATGGCTCTGTCATTACCCTTGGCTCCAGGATTGAGTTGCGTTATGTCAAGCCAACACAGTTGAGCGGTACAGCAAGACTAGAATTGGTTGGTCATACCCGTTGGCAACCTCTCCTCTCTGCGGCTTTGCTGATGGGTGAATCCTGCGTTTTGGGACCCGAAGCCAATTCACACGTGATCTGTCCCGACTGGACGACCAAAGTTGTGTTGTTCCGAAACGGCAAAGAGTGGATGTGCCGAGTCAGCGAACAGGCCAACATACAAATCGATGGAAAGCCAGTTCGCGCCCCTTTTCCTTTGGTTCAGGGCCAAAGGATTCGTGGAGACGAAATTTCAATGACGCTCGAATAATGCTACCAAGCTTTTATCAGCAAAAACGAAATTCATTCCAGAGTAAACTAAATCAAGCCATAGATTCGCACGAGACGAAAACGACTGCATTTGCAGAAAGGGTGACGGAGAGAACATAATGTTTACCATGCTTCGACGCCGACCAAGAGAAATAGTAGCTATTGATTCCGCTGAGGGCACGTCTCTTGGCAACCAGTCCAAAGAATTCAGCAGATCAGAACCCATCGGTGTTTCGATGAAATTCCAATACGGCAGCGGCGACACTCCCCTCGATGGATTCAAAATCAAACGCGGCGTCGGCTCGGGGGGCTTCGGTGAAGTCTACTTCGCCGAAAGCGATTCCGGAAAAGAAGTTGCGCTGAAGCGTATTCAAAAGAACCTTGAAGTCGAGGTCCGTGGCGTCCGTCATTGCCTCAATCTACGTCATCCTAATCTAGTTGCGATCTACGACATCAAGTTCGATAAGATCGAACAAGGTTGGATCGTGATGGAGTATATCGATGGCGATTCGCTTCGAGACCTGATGGACAAAGCGCCTCAAGGAATGCCGCCAGACGAAACGATGCAATGGTTTGCCCAGCTTGCGGCAGGCGTTGCCTATCTACATGATCAAGGTATCGTCCATCGGGATCTGAAACCAGCAAACGTCTTTACCGATGGCGGGCTTATCAAGATTGGTGACTATGGCCTTTCCAAATACATCAGTGCTTCGCGACGCGGCGGGCAAACGGAGAGCGTTGGAACCTTTCATTACATGGCCCCCGAGATAGGCAAAGGCGAGTATGGCAAAGAGATCGACATCTATTCGATGGGAATCATCCTCTATGAACTGTTGACTGGCACCGTCCCTTTTGATGGTGAGAGCAGCCAAGAGATCATACTGAAACACTTGACGGCCGATCCGGATTTGTCACGGGTTCCACAACCCTTCGCGTATGTCATTCAAAAGTCGCTTGCAAAGAATCCCACCTCGCGTTTTCGAGATTGTAGGGAAATGCTAAGCGCTCTTGGATGGGGACTCGATGGTAGCGGCCTTGCAATCAAGCTCGCAAATCCGAACGAAGTCAAAGTGCCGCCGGTCATGCAACCTGTCCGAGTCGCGGCGCCCGCCAACCAGATTCCAATTGCTAGGCCTATCGGCAGCTTCGAAGCTACCGTCGCCGGTGCTCAGGCGACAGGCAGTTCGGATCCCTGGCGTTATCGAAACGGTCGGAACCGCGCGACAATGGCCGAAAATCTTTATCGCGAGCCTGTCGCCCGAGCGATACATCAAGCTGTTGGAGAAGCACAAACATTTTTCCGAAATCTGCCACCTGGAGGCAGGGGTGTAGCGATTGTTCTGACCATTATTTTCCTGGTGATGAATTCTGCCCTAATCGCGCCGCTGATGTTTGTGTTGCTAGGAATGTACGTGTGCTACTACGTCGTCTGGTACTTAATGGGCGGAGCCAACAAACCGATTCCATCGCCAACGGTTGGGGCTCAGCCGCAATTTGCCCGTAACGTTCAGCCGATTCGATCGGCGCCAGCTGCAGTTCAACCAACAGCCCATTACCAGAATGCTCAGCCCGCGCCCGCTAAACCTGCGCGTGTTCCATACCGTGTTGCACTTCGAACTTGGCAAACCGAAAAGCGAAACACGTTAAAGCAACAAGGCTTCTGGACACGCAGCCATGAATACACTCGTAGCTGGGCTTTGTCCGGCCTTGTTACCGCAGTCATCGCAGTTAGTGCAGGCATGTTGACCATGGCTAAGAACCAAGGGAATGCGACGTCGCTTGTTACGGGCATTGCATGGGCTGGAATCATGTCCCTTGCGATGACTTGGACAACGTTGTTTTTGTCTCGACGTTGGGAGTCAAAGATCGAGGATTCGATAGTATTCCGGTTCGTACAACTAACGGCGGGGGTCTTGCTTGGCGTCTTGAGTTACAAGTTGAGCGAGTTTCTTTTGGTTCCCTGGAATGAAATCACAACTAGCCAAGATTTTGTCGTAATCAACACCGGAGAGAGAAATTGGAACAAGAGCTGGCAAGGCTTTTACGACCAAAACTCCATGCCATTGCTCGCCGGACACATTGCGTACTTCGGGGGCTTGATGTGGATGGTGCGATGGTGGCGACAGTCCGATGTCCTTCGCAAGAGCCGATTCAGTGTTTGGGCAATAGCGTGGAGTGTCGCCATGGCAGCCTTGGTGCAAGGAATGTTCTACTTCCCAGCCCCATGGTGCTTTATCGTCGCCGGCGTCACTTCCTTTTCAGTGCAAATGGCTTCACCCTGGATGGACTTCAAAGAGAACTCACAGCTTGCTTAGAGACCGAGAGTGGCTCGGTG
>JANLUJ010000278.1:0-2055 GCA_031363425.1 Pirellula sp. | reverse complement strand
GCACGGCCCTGGGGGCGATGCTACTGGTAGATTTTAGTTTGCCACTTGCTGTTAGCTGATTCGGGTCGTTGAACGCTGAATGGGATGGGAACGCAGGATCGGAACAGTTGAGGACAACTGTTCTACAATGTTGCCTGACCGCTATAATAACAGACAAAACCCATTCCATCAGTAAAGCACAGGTAAATCATGCCCTTGCCACAACGGCAGTCCCCAATCGGTGGCGTTGTCCATACGTATCAAAAGTACAATCCGACGGAATTTCCAAGTCCCACAGCCGAACCACCTGATATGGTCTCCGGCGCATTTGAGCATGCCCTTGCGTATGGCAATTATCGCGAATTGACTGAAGAAGAGCTTGCACGCGCCATCAAAATTGACCCAAGTCAAATCGGTGGCCTGGGGCCGAGTATCGACATGCTCATGGCGATGTTAGAGGAACGGAAACGCAAGATCCTTGAGAGGTTTACAACGGATGGGCTAGATAAAAAAGCCAACGATCGATTTGAGAAGCTTTCCAAGCGAGCGAATCCACCCGCGAAACTTAAAGGGGATTTTCAGAAAGCTGTGCACTCGAAACAAATCTATTTGCTCGAGCAAGTATGGTATCGATCGGACCGTGAGTCGCCAGATTTTGCAGCTCAAGTTCTTCATGTAATGGATTCGCTCGGTGACAAATACAATATCGACGACCTCATCAGCAAATATGCTTTCACAGGTCGTGAGAAGATGGATATTCCGAAAGCGCTCGAGATTAAGAAAGAGCTTGAGAAAATCGATGAGCTTATTATGCAATTGCAGGAAGCGGCCAAGACTGCGCAAATTGGTTTGATCGATATGGAGGCCCTAGCGGAATTTGCCCCCCCCGCCGATTTGAATCAATTGGAGGAACTGCGAGAACAGATCAATAACTATGTTCGCGAAATGGCGGAACGGCAGGGCTTGGATCGAGACGAAAAAGGGGCGTTCCATTTGACTCCCAAAGCCCACAAAATATTTCAAAGCCGACTATTGGATCGGATCTTTTCTCAGCTGAAGGCGTCTCGCTCTGGCCGACACGAAGGGCGAATCATTGGCGATGGAAGTGTTGAGTTGCCATCGACAAAACAATACGAATTCGGCGACTCCATCGCCAATTTAGACACAACTCAGTCGGTGATCAACGCCATGCTCAAACGACCCGACGAATATCCTTTGCGTTTGCGTTCCGATGACCTGGAAGTGCACAAAACGAAGAACAGCCCCAAGTGTGCAACCGTGGTCATTATGGATATGAGCGGGTCGATGCGCTACGATGGACAGTATATGAACGTCAAGCGGATGGGACTTGCGCTGCAGGGCTTAATCACTAGCGAGTATCCCGGCGATTTCTTGCGGTTCATCGAAATGTATTCGTTTGCAAAACTGCGGCGACCAGGCGAAATCATCAACTTGATGCCTAAACCGGTAACGATCCACAATCCCGTCGTCCGACTCAAAGCAGACATGAGCGCGGAGAATATTAGCGAACAGGATATCCCACCTCACTTTACCAACATCCAACATGGGCTACGGCTAGCAAGGCAGAATCTCGCAACGGCGGACTCGGTCAACAAGCAAATCGTCTTGATCACCGATGGGCTTCCAACAGCACATTTCGAGGGCGAGATGTTGTACTTGATGTATCCGCCCGATCCTCGCACTGAAAAGGAAACCATGCGAGAGGCGATGCAATGCGCCAAAGAGGGAATCGTCATCAACATGTTCCTCGTCCCAAGCTGGTCACAATCAGAAGACGATATTCGTTTCGCCTATCGCATGGCTGAGAAAACCAAGGGCCGTGTTTTCTTCACTGCGGGAAACGATCTCGATCGATTTGTCCTTTGGGACTATGTCGAACGAAAACGTGAGATCTTGTAAATGGTTTATGTTGGATCATCGTTTGCTTGAACCGATGGTGCGGGGAGTAGAAAGGTATGGGCTGCACTTCGTCTGAAAAACTTCGCCTGGATTGTCTTTAAGCGTTAAAATCCGCAAAAGCCTTAAACTAGTGTCGACAAATTTGGATTCGATTGG
>JANLUJ010000276.1:0-3635 GCA_031363425.1 Pirellula sp. | reverse complement strand
ACGCCCCAATGGGCTTGCCCATTGGACGTAAAGTTTCCTGGCTAGAAGCGATCGCATCAACCATTTCCCGCCTCCCCTCCCCTCCCCGTCCAAAGCCCCACGCGGTTGACGGGGTGGGGAGGGGAGGGGGGCGGTCGCGGGGTACGCGCCCATAGCCAATAAGCGTTGGCTCCAACGAGACGAGCTCGTTGGGGGCCTGCTCTACAACATGCAGTGCTCCAGGATCGCCGGTCCCGTTGCTAAATAGCCCGTGTAAAAAGTTCCGAACTGGCCAAATCGGGCGCTGGCTGAATCGTATCGCATGGTGTAGACGATCTCTTTCAAGAACTGCGGATTGCGAGCCCAAAGGGTAACTCCCCATTCCCAGTCGTCTAAGCCAACCGAAGCCGTCACCAACTGCGTCACGCGACCAGCGAAGGCCATACCGCTTTGCGCGTGCTCGGCCATCATTTCCGTTCTTGCCGAAAAAGGTTCAAGAAACCAATTGGCTCCAACGTTGCGAACTTTGTTCATTGGATAAAAACACATGGCTGGCCAGTTTGGAAACTCAGGTGCAAGTCGTTGAGCATGCATCATCGGCAATCGCTTTTCGTAGGACGCGACTTTCGCTTGATAGGTGGGCGATTGGGGATCCTCGCCGCTTCGAATGAGCTTGGCACCGTATTGTTCTTTGTTCGGCAGATACTCGCTAATCTCCGACATCGAAACAAAAGAATTGACCGGTTCTACCGCCGCTCCTAAGGCTGAACTCATGATTCGCTGATGGACGCGATCGATTCGCAATGGATCCAAGTCCATCATGACCGTTGCGAAGTCGGCTTTGTGTCCGCTGATGATGAACGATTGAATGCGCTCTGGACGGGCTGTAGAGTGTGGCGCAATCGACGCTGTAAAATCCGCCTTCGCCTCGTGCACGGCAGCCTTGCCCATGCTTGCGAGCACATCGCGTTTCCATCGATAGAAGTAATGGCCGCAATGCAATCCCTGGATGGGCACCATGGAAGGCTCAGGGAGATTGGCGGCCGAACTAGGGGGATGACTCATGAAAAAAGCGATCGATTGAAGTTAAGTATCACAGGCTTCTGGCCTGTCGAAACTGAATTGTAACATGCTTCTCTCTGGTTGCGAACCGCTTGGCAATCGCTGCAGTTTGATTTGCCCGGTTCGTTTAACACTGAGCCAAAGCAGCGTTGTCCAGGGGCCCATGCTACAATCGAGCCCATCGTTTGACACCTCTCAATGGAACTTACGTCGGAGAACCATCATGAATACTTTGATTCGCATGTGCCTATTCCTCATAGCGACAATTGTTGGATGCTTGCCTTCGCTGGCTACTGCGAAGCAATCGGCGGATGGCAAACTGAGAATCGTAGTCTTCGGGGCACATCCGGATGATGCCGAGTACAAGGCCGGGGGGACTGCCGCCATGTGGGCAAAACTTGGTCATCACGTCAAGTTGGTCTCGGTTACAAATGGTGATATTGGGCATTGGCAAATGGCGGGTGGCCCTCTCGCGCAAAGGAGAGCGGCGGAGTCCAAAGCCGCGGCCAACGTTCTTGGAGTAACCTCGCAGGTTCTCGATATTCACGACGGCGAGCTTGTTCCAACCCTTGAGTATCGCAAACTGATTACGAAAACGATCCGCGAATGGAAGGCAGATGTGGTCATCGCCCACCGACCCTGGGACTACCATCCCGACCATCGCTACGTTGGGGTATTGGTTCAAGATGCTTCCTTTATGGTAACCGTTCCGTTCTATTGCCCGGACGTTCCGCATCTTACCAAGAACCCAGTCTTTCTTTACTCGAGCGATGGATTTCGAAAGCCCTATGCATTTAGCGCCGATGTTGCAGTGGCCATCGATGAAGTGTTTGACAAGAAACTAGATGCGGTCCACGAACTAACCTCGCAGCACTACGAGGGGGGCGCGAGCGGAAGTGTGGAACACGTTCGCAGCGTGCCACCTGCGTCCGACGTCGCTGGCCGCAAAGCTTGGCTCAAATCCAAATGGTCCGACCGTCAATCATCAGAAGCTGATCGCAACCGCGAACTTCTGATCAAGCTGTACGGCGATGAGCGAGGAAAGGCCGTCAAGTTCGCAGAAGTATTTGAATTGTGCGAATATGGTTCCCGGCCAACCGCGGAAGAATTGAAAAGGCTTTTCCCGTTCTTCGGTAATTAATCTGCTACTGTCACCATCGCAGATCACACTTGCCGAGAGTGACCTTGCGCTGCCTATGCAGTCACCGTTCTCTGTGTGAGCATCCTACCGATTCTCGCTTTCCATTTCCCTAAAGAGCTTGAAAAACGGACTATCGGTCGACAGGATCATTTGGCTGTCAGGGCCAATCGATTTTTCGTAAGCCTCGATCGTGCGAACGAACGTATAGAATTCACCCGTTTGTTGGATTGCTTCGGCGTATCGCTTGATAACGTCCGCGTCGGTTTTACCTTTCTGCTCGCTCGATTTTTGTTCTCCTTCCCCTTCAATCCTTGACACTTCGGCTTTGGTCTCGTTGAGGATTGCAGCTTTGAGTCTTTCGCCTTCGTTAACGTTTTTAGCGGAAATGGCCTGCCGCTCCGCAATCCATCGATCAAACGTCTTGCGTCGTACGCTGTCTACGAATCCGATTTGAGAAATGCCAACATCGATCAGTTCGATTCCCCGTCCAGTGTCTGCTTCATTTCCTGTGGAGGCCATGCGTCGATGGGCTTCGGTCTTGATTCGATTTAGGATTTCTGCCCGTCCAAAGCGGACACCCTTGGGTTTGGATTCGGTAGCCTTCTGAAGCAATTCGGCCGGAACGCCAATCGGCATCTGCTCAATCGTATTTCCCAGTCCAATATCGCTAATCAAAAGCTCGCGATTCGTGCTGCGAACGATCTCCTCGAGGTCATACAGGGTAATAACATCGCGAATAGAACTTCGTACGATTTGTCCAACGCGCTTCTCTGCTTCGTCCATTGTCCTCAATCGTTGAATAAAGATTTTTGGATCGTTGACTCGCCAGATAGCCCACGATATCAACTCAATCTTCTTGTTGTCCTTGGTTGGAAGATCGGGGAGCAAGTCCTCTTTGGTATCTCCCCAGAATTGCTTGATCTTGGAAACACGTTGAACCGTATCTACACCAGGGATTTTGAAATACATCCCCGGGGACTTGTACTCATGCTTCGGGGCACCAAAGCGTAGCACGACCGCCATCTCTCGCTCGTCAATGATAAATACGAACGACGGCGCAATGAGGAGTAACAAGGCAAGTGCAGCGAGAATGTATGCGATGTATTTCATAACGATTTTCGGAGTATTAAGAAAGCGGTGGTTGTATAGTCAGCCTGAGGACAGGCTGACCTACGTGAAAGTCATCGGGATTGATTGCGATTCGGATTCGATAGTGTTGGTGCCAATGCGGGGACGATTGGGATCTTCGGTACGTTCGTAGGCGAGAGGTTCAACAACGGTATCGGGCTATTCATCTCGCTACCCATGATGATTTTTGGTCCGCTATTCTTTAAGACCTTTTCCATCATCTCGATGTACATGCGTTTGCGTGTTACCTCCGGCGTGAGTTTGTAACTCTCGAACTTGGCGAGAAGAGCCGAAATTGCACCTTGCGCGACTGCGATCTCGCGCG
>JANLUJ010000273.1:0-4358 GCA_031363425.1 Pirellula sp. | reverse complement strand
CCTGTGGATGGACACCAATAGTATTCGCTGAACCAGGATCGACGGAAACCGACTATCAAACCATTTCGAATCCCGTCAAATTGGGCATCTGGCACAACTGGCTAAGCGCTTGTCGATGGTGCTTAGAAAACAGTTCAAGCGAGTACATAATGACAGTCCAAGACGATTCGCTATTCCATCCAGACTGCAAAGCGTTTGTGGATACACTGGTCTGGCCTTGTAAGGCTGCGTTCGTGTCGCTCTACACTCCCAAACACTATTCCCGCGGCAAGCGGGTTGGCATCAATCGAATCTATACGAAAAGCCTTTGGGGAGCTTGTGCCCTTATCTGGGACCGTGAAGCATTGCAGAAAGTCATCGAAACACCAACATGTAGGAATTGGGCTGGTGCGGTACCGAAATCAGGCTCGCAGCTGGTTGTCGAAAATCGCCGCAAGAATCCAACTACCATTGCCAATTCTGATACCGCAATCGGTAAGGCTATCAATAGTCTCGGCTTGGCCATGTACTTCGTCGATCCTTCACCAGTCCATCATATTGCCAAGTTCTCAACAATTTCTCATGGCGACAACACTGGTCGGAGAAATTGCGGTCGCTGTGCTGATTTTACGAAGTCGTTGCGGGAACAAGTGTATCCATGAAGTTCATAACGTCGATCAGTCCGAGACGAATCGAACGACAGCAATATTGCATGGCGACGTGGTTACGGTACGGCGAGATTGTGTCAGTGCAAACGGCTAGCGAGATTGCATCGCTTCAGCCACAATTCCCCGATGTGGAATTCGTGTCGACTGACAAAACAGGCGAGGAGCTATTCGGGTATCCCAGCCGCGTCAACATCTCGGCAATGGTAGAACAAGGACCTGGGTTACTGATCAATTCGGACATCAAGATCGATACAACTCAAAGACAGTTTGACGCCGATTGGAAGCCAAAGCCTAAACAATTCAATGTGGGCGTGCGGTTTGACTTTGACGGGCCAGGGAAGCCGAAGTTCCTAAACAAGCACGGTATTGACGCGTTCTTGATTACCGAAGAAGTAATGGCTGTCATGGAAGATCATGGCTTTGTGATTGGCTTTCCAGTTTGGGACTGCTGGATTGTCTGGCACATGCTGATTCATCGATTCAAAATAAAAGCCAAGCTTACTCCGGGATTGTTGCATCTGAATCACCCGCTAGGATGGTCAGATAACGACTTGGCAAAGGGAATGGAAATCATGCAGCGAGAGTACGGGATTGGCCAGAAGGGACTTTCGGTAGCAGTCAGCGACGTGACTGGACGATTGCACATCAAACCAGGCAGACACAACACTCCAATGGAGGAGGTTGCATGAGACATTGTGCGTTGGTTAAGGTGATGCCTAAGCAGCGATGTTGACAAACGGCTCAACGTTGGCCTTCATCTGATACCAGCCCTTTCATTTCGTTGCAAAGATTCTTACGTCGGAATTAAGGCGAAGTTAGCCCAGCATCGTCCAGCGAGGCCCACACCTCTGGGCATTCATCCTAAAAATCGCTCAGGCTACCGAATCAACCAATGGAGTTGTACTACAATCGTCGTTCTGGGCCGATGCCGAATTCGGTCTTTGCCCGTTCGCAAGAAAGTAGAAATTCCTAAATGCCCGACGATCCGTTTGAAACCAAGTCATCCGACCAGCCAATTCCGCTCCGTGCTTCCGATGAAACGGACGCACTGCCCCAGCATATTGGCCGTTTTCGAATCGAAAGGATCCTCGGTAAAGGCGGATTTGGGATCGTATATCTTGGGCACGATGAGCAGCTTCATCGCAAAGTCGCTATTAAGGTTCCCAAGCCGCAATTCGTCCAGCGAGCCGAAGATCGCGAGCTCTACCTCAATGAGGCTAGAACGGTCGCAGGCTTGGAGCATCCCAATATCGTTCCGGTTCTCGAAGTGGGTAGCACTCCCGAGTTCCCCATCTACGTCGTCTCGAAATTTATTGTCGGCAAAGATCTCGCCGAATATTTGAAGAGTAAAGCTCCCACTTATCATCAAGCTGTCCAGTGGATGATCGATCTGGCAGATGCATTGAGAGAAGCACATCGCAAGGGTTTCGTACATCGCGATGTGAAACCACAAAACATCCTCGTCGATCAGGACGAACGTGTCTATTTGGTTGACTTCGGACTGGCTTTGGCCGATCAAGACGTTGGCAAGCGACTGCCTGCTGGCGGTACACCGGCTTACATGAGCCCGGAACAAGCTAGAGGCGAGGGACATCGCGTCGACGGACGCAGTGATCTGTTTAGCCTAGGGACGCTCTTTTATGAATTGCTCTGTGGACGCCGACCCTTCCAAGGGGCCTCGCTCCTCGAACTCTTAGAACAAATAACGGACCTCGATCCAAAACCACTGCGTCAATGGGAGGATTCGGTACCTCAGGAATTGGAACGCATCTGTTTGAAGATGCTGTCAAAACGCAAGTCGGAACGCTATTCAAACGCCAAAGATCTTGTGGATGATTTGAAAGTGTTTCTAACAAAGTCGCCTTTAGATTTGCAGCCTGCCGGGTCTGTTCGTGGCGTAGCGGTTAAACCATCCAGTTCGAGCCAAACCATGGGACCGGCCGAAGATGTGACGCCTGTAGCCACAACGGGATCACGGAGCTTGAAAATTGTTCCCAAAGGATTGCGATCGTTCGATTATCGGGACGCGGATTTCTTTTTGGAGCTATTGCCCGGAGCTCGCGATCGAGATGGGCTACCGGAATCCGTTGGCTTTTGGAAATCGCGCATTGAGGAGCGTGATGCGGATCAGACATTTGCGGTAGGCTTGGTTTATGGACCATCCGGATGCGGAAAGTCGTCAATGGTGAAAGCAGGGCTACTGCCGAGACTTTCGCCAGATGTAGTTGTAATCTATTTGGAAGCGACGCCGGACGAAACCGAGCGAACGCTGCTGACTTTGATTCGCAAGAAGCTCGATAGCAAGGAGGCGGAATCGACGAAAGACCTAGTCGATTTGCTGCATGAGATTCGTCGTGGTCGAATTCTGCCACGAGGCAAGAAGCTCGTCATGGTCATTGACCAATTTGAACAGTGGCTGTTTGCTCATCCGAAGGCCGCTGGCGAGCCACTTTTGGAATCACTCTTGCAATGTGATGGTCCGAGAGTCCAAGCGATCGTTATGGTCCGTGATGATTTCTGGATGGCCGCAACGCGGTTCTTTCGCGATCTCGATATTCGATTGCTCGAAGGAACCAACTCGGCTGCGGTCGATTTATTCGACGTTGACCATGCGGAGAGAGTATTGAAGGCATTCGGACGTGCTTTCGGAAAGCTCGAAACTGACGGGAAAGAAGAGCGGAAGGATCGTAAGCAATTCGTCAGCGAGGCTGTGAGTGGTTTATCCGAACAGGGAAAGGTGATTTCGGTTCGGCTTTCGTTGTTTGCGGAGATGATGAAGGGAAGGCCATGGACTCCGGTGTCATTACGCGAGGTAGGTGGTACAACTGGAGTTGGAGCCACATTCCTAGAGGAGACTTTCTCTGCATCCGGGGCACCACCACAGCACCGTTATCATCAAGAGGCTGCTCGATCGGTATTGCGAGCCATGTTGCCTCAGGCAGGAACCGATATCAAAGGGCACAAACGCTCGATCGATGAGCTTAGAACCACATGTCGTTACGACAGTCGCCAACGCGATTTCGATGATTTGATTCGTATCCTAGATGGAGAGTTGCGATTGATCACGCCAGTGGATAGTACAGGGGAGCAGACTGAAAAAACCGGACTCGCGACTACTACCCAATACCAACTGACGCACGACTACCTCGTCCCATCGCTCCGCGATTGGCTAACACGAAAACAGCGCGAGACACGAAAAGGTAGAGCGGAGTTGAAACTGGCTGAGCGTGCCGCCACTTGGAGCGAAAAACGCGAGAACAAGCAGCTCCCCACCGTGAGCGAATGGCTAAGCATTCGAACACTTACCGATTCGAAAAAGTGGTCAGTACCTGAACGAACCATCATGCAACGAGCTGGCCGCGTACATGGAAGCTGGTGGGGAGGGCTGGTGTTAGCGACGTTACTCTTAGGCTTCGGAATTCAGCAATGGATCGCATCGGAACGTTGGAAGAATCTTCAGGGGCAGACGCAAACATCGGTCGAAGCGCTTCAGAACAATCTCGGCCCGAGCATTCCTTTTAACCTTGAGAAACTCAAAACGCTGCCGAAGGATTTAGTCCTACCAGAATTGCAAAAACGATTTGTATCAATCACGAATCCTCTTCACAAACTATCGCTCGCTTTTGCTTTGGCAGACTTTGGTCAATTGGATACTGACTATTTGCTTTCCCGCATCGATGACATCGCGGAGTTCGATACTCGCAATTACAT
>JANLUJ010000261.1:0-5710 GCA_031363425.1 Pirellula sp. | reverse complement strand
CCCAATTCACTAGCTTGCGCGTCGTGCTACTAGTATTTTTCATGCCGCCGCTTGCCTTAAACGTGGAGCGCTACGCTAATCTCCTGTGAGGACTTTCTTTAGTGCGTCGCGGAACGGTCTTCGATGTTCGGGTACTTTGTTTGTTTCTGGCGGTAATACGTCTTCACTCTTGTCGGCTTTTTCTTGAGCACTTCGCTTGCGCAGATTCTTCACGAAATCTACGGCCGTAGCAATCGCTTCGTCTGCTTTTCCTTCGGTGACATCACCTAACGCATCGATGATCGTACTGGCAATCGGCGCATCTGTATGGAGCTTCCCTGCCATGACGGACAGTAGCATCGCCGATTCGCCACGCATGACATCCCATCTTATTTCAGGATCATCCAGCGTTCCGCCGACGGGCAGCTTAACTCGAGGGACTCCGAGCTGCTGTATTTTTTCGCGGCGGGCAAGCTGTTCGATCGGAATAGGTATCTCCACCATCAGGTCCAAAGATCGATCCGATATTCCAACGAATCCCTGGGTTGCAATTTGAAGTCGCGGATCCAGTTTGGGCAAACCTGCTTCAAGACCAGAATGAAACACGCGTTGATCGGCAACTTGAATGGTAACCTGCGAACCGTCTACGAAGACAAGTTCATGCGATGCTTCCTTGCCACGCAGATTGGCTAGCGCATCCAATGCTCCTACAATCAATGGTTCGGATGGTCCACTTCGAACTTGATGGAGCGTCAATGTTGCCTCTCCCTTGCTGTTGACAGGCTTTGCAAGCGGTACGCGAACCTCCTTGGTAGTCAGTGAAATGCGGCCATCAAACCACGCGGACTTCGCAAGCAGTGGAACTGCCAAACCGACCCCCAATCGAACAAGTTCTGGCGTAAGTTCTGTTCGATCAAGGACCTGCATTGGTTGAATAATCAATTGGGCATCTTCGTTGAGCGCCCGGTAGGAAATGTCGGCATTCATGGGAGGAATGACTTGTATCGCATGGCCGCCACCTTTGGGCTCTATCTGCACACTCAATCCACGAATAGCCAGATCGAGGTCTAGTTTAGGTTGTGACGTGGGATTGGGCCCCGCGGCCGCATCGGGTTTAGAGCCCTCGATCGATTTGACTAGGCGTTCCAAATTGGAACCGTCCTCCAACAATGCTATGTCCAGCTTCGGCTCCAAGATTTCGATTCGACCCAGGTTGCGTCCGTTGAGCAAATATCCAAGCAACCCACGATTGGATTTGATGGATCGAATCGAAATGAGCGGTGCAACCCCGTTGTTGCCCTCCCCTTTTTCCGATTGGCTTATGGTAATGCCTTGGAATTCTATTGGACTAAACCAGCGAAGCTTGACCGACTCCATTTCGAGAGCAAATTGGTCGCGAGCGAGCCGCTTGATGAGTGGCTCGTAGACCCAACGCGATCCAAGCAGCGTCGGCAAAAAGAGAACGATAAGCAAAAATGCTATTCCGCCTAGTGCCGTCCATCTGAGCCACCTATGTTTGCTTGATTTTGGGTTCGATGCGTCGATATTAGTAGTTGTGCGATTCTGGTTTTGGTCGGTGTCCATATCAACTCCTTGTGGTACGTTGTTGCTTGGGCTCCCGGCCCGAGTATCGCTCACTCAGTCATTGTTACACAAATGTGGCGAGATCCGCAGGTCAGGCCTGCGGTATTTTGGAATCCCGCCAGCCTTGTGCTGCGGATCGTTCAGGCTTTCTGGCTAGACGCATGGCCCTGGGCGTCCATGCTACATGATCCTTTCCAGATCGCTACAATTGCAGGGCATCACTTTTCGTTTTTCACCTGAGACATCCCTGCAAATAAAATGAATCGTAAACTCCCCTTTTCATGGTCCTTTTCCTTCCTCCTACTTTTGTTGGCCTGCGATGCTCCCAAGGCGGTGCCAGGGTCTGGAAACAAGGCTGTCGTGGATCCGACGCAGAACAAGGATCAATCCGAAAATGCGGCTCAGGCAAAACCTTCCAGCAAGGAAAAAGTGTTATTGCTACTCAATTGGTATCCGGAAGCAGAGCACGGCGGATTTTATGCTGCGCAGGTTCACGGCATCTTTGAGAAATTTGGGCTCGAGGTCGAGATTCGCCCCGGCGGAAAGACAACCGTTGTGCCACAGGAGTTGGCGCTTGGGCGCGTTCAGTTTGGAGTCGCCAATGCAGACGATGTGCTTATCGCGCGTAGCCAAGATGTGCCTTTGGTCGCCTTGATGGCTCCCATTCAAAATGGCCCGCGTTGCATCATGGTGCGAAAGGATTCGGGGATTACCAGCTTTGACGGACTCAAGAACATGAAACTGCAGATCGACGCATCACGCCCCTACGTCCCCTTTTTGAAAAGCAAAGGGTTTCTATCGCAGGGTGTGGATGTAGTTCCCTACTTTGGATCGGTCGCTCAGCTAGTAGCAGAAAAAGGCGTTGGAACCCAAGGTTACAGTTTTAGCGAACCTTTTATGGCGAGACAGCAAGGAGTCGAAGTCGTGGAACTCATGATGTCGGAAATCGGATACAACCCCTACGCAAGTCTCCTCGTCGCAACAGAAAACCAAGTGGCAAAACAGGGAGATGTTTGCAAACGAATGGTGCAAGCGAGTATTGAAGGTTGGAAAAAGTACTTGGAGTCTCCAAAACAATCGAACGACGTGATTTTGTCAAAAAACAAGCAGGGCTTGGAAAGGAATGCTCTGGAATTTGGAGTGGAAGCGCTCAAACCACTTTGCATACCAACGGGAAAGGACGATTCCACAATTGGCGCCATGTCAGCTGAGCGATGGAATGAACTGTTCGAGACGTTGGCTTCGCTCAAAATAATCGACCCGTCTAAAGCGTCAGTTGAAAAGGCGTATACCCTTCGTTTTTTGAGTCAGTAGACGCGACTCGACATACTTGGTTTTCGACCCTACATTACCTGAGCCTCGGGGCTGTGTTCCGTAGCGTTCCCCTAGACCACGTTGTAAAGCATTTCGACCTGTACGATTGAATTAGAATTTACCTGTACAATCAATTGAGCCTGAGGCGTTAGCCGAGCCACGCTGTAGGAAATCGGCTAGCGCCTCAGGCTCAGCAAGCTCCAAACTTTTTTGAATCGTACAAGTCGAAACATTTTGATATTGCAATGCACTGCAAGTCACTCTGGGCAAGAGTGACCTACGAAAAGCGGGCCCCGTTGCGAGTATTGGCAATTGAAATCAATCGAACGGTTAATACCTTGAAAATCCTTTTGAATGAGCAGCAGATTGGTGAGGGAATCGATCTCTTGGCTTTGCGACTCAAAGATCACTACAAAGAGAACCCAATTACCATTGTTGCAATCATGACTGGGAGCTTGGTCATGCTAGCGGACTTAATTCGTCGACTAGAAATGCCTGTTTGCATTAGCTTGATTCAAGCGAGCTCATACCGCGGCGGGACGCAATCAGGCGACCTGTTCATTCGAGACCATATGATGTTGGATATTACGGGTCGCGATGTTTTACTTATCGACGATATTTTTGACACGGGCAGGACTTTGGTCGAAGTCACACAAAGGCTCTCCGCCCTGAGACCGAAAACGATTCGCACGGCTGTATTCTTGAATAAGTTGGGGCAAAGCGTTGTGACGGCTATACCTGACTTCGTTGTTTTCGAGATACCAAACGAGTTCGTGGTTGGTTACGGACTAGACTATCAAGATCTTTACCGCAATTTGCCCTATGTCGGTGTGCTTGAAGATTCGGATTTACAGAATCACAAGACCACATAACACAAGTTGCCACACCGTTAATATGTCAGGCCCCAAGGTACTCGTCATCGCACGTCGTTTTTGGCCGTTTACGGATGACAGTTGCCTACGTCTCATGCATCAATGCACAGCCCTAACCAGAGCGGGGGCGAAGTTAACCCTTTTGACAGCGCGTTGGCATGCGAGTTGGCCGGCGTATTCACTCTGTCGAGAAGTGCCGGTTCATCGGTTACTGCCGGCTCCAAATACCAATTGGAACGAGAGCCATTTCCAAAAGAACGTCGTTCATTGGATAAGTAAGTCCGCAAAGGATTATGATTGCATCTACGTCGATCGAGCCGATAGTCTGATTTCCTGTTTGCAAAGCAAGGGTGGGAAATGGGACCTCCCAATCATTGCTCGTTTCGCGCCTGATGACGCGGGCTTCGGATTGTCAACCGGTCAAAAGATATCGCAGATCGCGATGGCAGATACATGTCGCCGTTGCGCTCGAGTTGTTTGTCCAACACCGAGCTCGCATCGATTCATTGTCTCCCAGGGCATAAGCGAATCTCAAATTGTGAGAATTGCGGACATTGCAT
The DNA here is from genome assembly GCA_031363425.1 of Pirellula sp. Classification (GTDB taxonomy): domain Bacteria; phylum Planctomycetota; class Planctomycetia; order Pirellulales; family Pirellulaceae; genus JBKCUI01. The sequence goes on along the minus strand of JANLUJ010000261.1, from coordinate 1,401 downwards.
GGGAGCCCGTCATGCGGTCTGCGGAATTGCGAACCATGGCATCTAACGCTTTGTTTGAGACGAGCAGCGATTTTCTCATTCCAGGCAGGACGGATCTTCTCTTGCACCTTGGACTCTCGGAGACGATTTCCCTCCGCAAGGCGATTCAAGTAGTCTGCGACTTGCTGGATACGGGTGTTTCCCTAAGAATGTGGGTAGTTGGTTCGGGAGTTGAACAAAGCGGCTTATTTGATCTTATCAAGTCAAGGGGCTGGCATCGGGAAATACTGTTGTTCGATGGATTCGATGATTTGCAGGAATTGATTCGGGTCGCAGACTGTTGTATCGTTTCCAATCCCAAGGAAGCGATACAATACACGTTCCCATTATTGGCCAGTGCTGGATTGCCAATGATCATTGCAGACAATCACGACTGTCGAGCCTGGTTGCCCGATGCCAATCATACTCAACTTTACTCGTCGGAGCTCGACCTAGCCCATAAGCTTCAAGACTTTATCGCTAACCGAGATAAGTGGACGTCGCTGGCCAACTCCCTACGTCAAGTCTTGCGTCGAACAAGGTCCAGTGACGAATGCGTTCAGCAATGGTTGTCCCTATTTCGCGACTCTATCCTCGAACGTAAAGCATGAAACTGAGAGTTTGCTTGATCGTCCCAACGTTGGACCAAGGTGGAGCTGAAAAGCAACTTTCGCTGCTGGCTCGTGGTTTGGATCGCAACGAGTTTGATGTCAGCGTGATCGTGCTAACTCGAACAGGTCCGCGTGAAACGGAGCTTATTGATAAAGGTATCCCGGTGCACCATATTCATAAAAAATCCAAGCTGGATCCGTTTGCGTGGTTGCGGCTGAGGAAACTCCTAAAACAGCTGAAACCAGATGTAGTACACACCTGGCTCTTTGCCGCCAACGCCTACGGACGAACTGCCGCGCTTTCCGCAAAAATACCCGTGATTCTAGGTTCAGAGCGATCGGTCGACCTTTGGAAAAACGCTTTCCAATTTTGGATTGATCGCTTTATCGCAAAGCGAACACAAGGCATAACCGTCAATTGCCAAGGAACCATTGACTTGTATAGTCGGCATGGCATCGACCCAAAATCGTTTCACTTGATTCCAAACGGTATTGAGTCTTCAGAACCAAGCAAGTTGAATCGTGCACAAGCCTGCGAGATAATGGGGGTGCAAGCCGAGAAGAAGATTATTGTTTCCATTGGCAGGCTTTGGGCGCAGAAGGGATACAAAGACATGCTATGGGCTGCGGAATTGCTTCGCGTCATGCGTGAGGATATTTGCTATGTGATCATTGGCGACGGTCCGGACCGTGAGAGACTAGAACTCTTCCGAGACAACATCCGCGGCGCATCGCAAATTTTTTTTCTCGGTCATCGCGAGGACGCCCTCGA
>JANLUJ010000235.1:0-1793 GCA_031363425.1 Pirellula sp. | reverse complement strand
GGAAAGCACGAATGCAGACCGATCGTTTCGATAGGCCAAACATTTAACCCCTATCATCATCAAGCGATCTCGCAGCAGCCTAGCACGGAGTTTGCCGCTGGGATTGTCATGTACGAAACTTCAGTCGGCTACATACTGCATGACCGTGTCATTCGGCCAAGCATGGTGATAGTCTCAACCGGTCCAGCAACTTAAGCAAGAGAGCAGAGATATCGCGATGCCTACATATGACTACGAATGCGACGCGTGCGATCACAAGTTTGAGTTGTTCCAATCGATCATGGCGGACCCAGAAAAGAAGTGTCCTAAGTGCAAGAAAATGAAACTTCGACGGTTGATAGGAACCGGCGCGGCGGTCGTCTTCAAGGGGACGGGATTCTACCAAACGGACTACCGCAGCGAGTCTTATAAAAAATCGGCCGCGTCGGAATCGAAGAGCGCATCGGATTCGAAATCGGATTCCAAGTCGGAAAGCAAGTCCGACAGCAAGTCCGAGTCGACTTCCTCAGAGGCTAAGTCGTCGGAATCGAAGTCATCTGAGTCAAAGTCAGAAAGCAAATCGGAGGGTAAGTCTTCACTGTCCGAATCGAAGGACACATCGTCGTCGAAGGCGGAGCCAAAGGCCAGCCCCGAACCAAGGAGCAAAGGAAAACGAAAAGAGTAATTGCAGTAGGGGGGACGCCTCCATTCTGGGCGAAGGCATGCGACCGGGGGGGTTGGAAATTCAAGGTTGACACAGAAATTGGTTGCCCTGGTTTTTTACCTATTTAGCACACCAAGCCTATTGCGAACAATGGGCACGAGGGCCAGTTTCGCTCCACACGCGCGCAAGCGACGGATCGGGCTCGTCCCGTTCCGTCGCAAAGGTTTGGCGGGCTAGCTCGCGATTGGCCCGCAAAACCATTGCGGTCATCGGGCCAAAGGCCCTTGACCGCTTTCGCGCGTGGGGCCCTGCGTCTCTAGCACACCAAACCTATTGCGAAACGTGGGCACAAGGCCCAGTTTCGCTTCACGGGTGAATCACCTCTGGAAAGGAACAAAAGCAATTTGTCGAAATGTCATGTCAATACGAAATTTAACAGCCCAAGGTCGATTTTCATGATTCAGGTTTCATCCTTGCTATTGAATATACTTTCATTCGCCACGAGAAACCATTGCGAATGGGTCGCCATGTTGTTGATGTTGGGCCAGTACCAATCACTTGCCAACGAGTCCACTTCGAAGCCGCGCCCCAACATCGTCTACTTGCTCTGCGATGATCTGGGGGTTGGCGATCTAAAGGCATTCAACTCAGAAAGCAAGATCGCAACGCCGGTGATGGATAGACTGGCTAGTCAAGGCCTGCGTTTTACGGATGCACACTCGGGATCGGCTGTTTGCACTCCCACACGTTATGGCATCCTATGCGGACGATATGCCTGGAGAACCAAATTGCAGAGTGGTGTGCTCGGTGGGCTTAGCCCATGTTTGATCGCTCCCGATCAATCGACGGTTCCCAAGTTCCTGAAACAGAATGGCTACCATTCAGCCTGCATCGGAAAATGGCACCTGGGACTCGATTGGCAAAAGCAACCAGGCAAAGGAGTTTCCGAACTCGCCATCGAAACGGCCGAGCAAACGCGAAGCGTCGATTACAGTCAGCCATTTGGAGCCGGTCCGGTTCAAGCTGGCTTCGATGAATATTTTGGTATAAGTGCATCGCTCGACATGGTCCCCTACGTTTATCTAAAGGACCATTCTGTCACCGAAACGCCATCCATCGAAAAATCGTTTGGAATGCGATCGGCCACAGA
>JANLUJ010000230.1:0-4314 GCA_031363425.1 Pirellula sp. | reverse complement strand
GATCACCGAAAGGGTAGGGAAAGCCATCGAAACTAGAAGTGGGGTAGTTATAACTGATGCACTTACTTGGCTGGCTGCCAGGTAGTTAGAAGAAATACGTTCGAAGGCGGATTCGCATTCAAGGAATGATTCGACAATATCGGGATCAAAGTGCTTTCCCGATCCTTGTAGTATTATTTGCCGTGCAGCCTCGTGTGTCATCGGGTCTTTGTAGGGCCGGCGCGATCGCAAGGCATCATAAACATCGGCCACGGCTACGATCCGGGCAGAGATTGGAATTTGAGAACCAGCTAGCTGGTATGGATATCCACTGCCGTCCCATTTTTCATGGTGGTAAGCGCAGATCTCTTTGGCGAGCGAGAGGAAACCGTCATTTCCTAGCCGTTCCTCAATCGCATTCAAACAAACCTCGCCAACCTGTGGATGGATCTCAATGATTTTCCGTTCCTCCGCGTCCAATCTGCCTGGCTTTAATAGCACTCGATCAGGTACGCCAACCTTGCCAATGTCGTGCAGAGAAGATGCAAGGCCGATGGAGTCGACCAGTAGCGAATGTGAATTTCCGGCTCGTCTCACAACGGTAGCCGCTAACTCCGTTGAAAACAAGCTGATACGTTCTAAATGCTCTCCTGTATCGCTGTCTCGCGATTCAGCGAGCTTCGCAAGTCCGAAAATCACTGCATCACGAGTTTTGGTCAACGCACGGGTTCGGTCACGAACCGTTTGTTCAAGTCCCTCATTGATAATCGCTAATTCGTTTTCATAACGCTTGATGATCGCAACACCAACCTTGGTGGTGATGACAATCATCGATAGGCCGATAACGAGGCCAACGTAGCCCAATGGCGTTAAGATTCTAGATACGGCCTGCTGAGTCGAAGCTTCCGCTTGATGTACGAGCAGGACGCCGTTGATTTGAGGAAGTACCGCTGCTGAAACAATTTCAGTTCTAGTTCCTGCAGCAACAAGGCCCGTGACTACTTCAATTTTCGATCTGTCAAGATTATGAATCGCTGCAAGTAGCGTCCTTTTGCCGGCGTCCTGCATTTCGAGCTGCATTTGGCCAACGCTTGAATTTCTCAGTCCGGGGCTGGTTCGCATTTTGGGATGGCAAAGTAGCTTTCCCGTCTCTGAACTCGCGATACAAAGGTAACCATCGTTTGGCAGTTTTACGTCTTCCACGATCGTTTGCAACCGCCCCCAGTTTTCGTCGCCAAATTCGACTGGAGCAGATTGAACACTTGCTAGAACGCGTCCCATTTGTTCCGCGATGAGCTGATTCTCGGCGATAATTTGTTCCCGAATAAGCGCCCCCAACTTGATTTTGATCCACCCACCGAAGCAGACCAGCGAGATCGCCAACAAAACAACTTGTGTTCCAGCCAACCACTCAACAAGTTGCGATTTGCTCCGAAGTTTAAGGAAAGAAAAAGAGGGTTGCATTACTAGTCCAATACCTCGACCACTTGCCAAAGTGAATTATAAGCGGCCTTGCCAACCGACCCAACCGTAGAGGCGCACACAACGATAATCAATGCGAGCATTACAGCGTATTCGACTGCCGTCGGACCAGACTCGTCGGTAACGAATCGGCGAATGGGCAATGGGATGTGTTTTCGCATAACGCAATGAATTCAACGGGAAAAACCAACCCAACGGAATCGGCATTATCGGTACAACACTCGCGATCCAATTAAAACGCTTCGACTAGTGAAGCGTTGGACAACGTTAAGTCGCGAAACGGCGGTCGGCAAAGAAATCGTCGATGATTATTTCGTGATATTTGCAAAAGAATTTGCAACTGCATTTGGTCAATCCTTAGGCCAATCCGACAAGTCCTTCTTTTTTACCACGTTGGCCGTGTGTTCTTTGTAGTGAGCTTCCATTTGCTTGAGCAAAGCTTTCGGAGTCCAGAAGGCGCTGCCTTTGGCGGATTTGTTCAGATCCATCCCATTCAGTAGATAGGCAAACCGTCGAGTGAAAGATTCCACTCTTTCCATTTGCAGGGACTCTTCTAGGCCAGTCCAGTCATCATGTGCGGGGCGATAGTCGGGTGGCATCTGCTTGGGATTAAGATCCAAAACAGGGACGCTCGATTCCACCGCGTGATAGATTTGCGAAAAAAAGAGTAACTCTCGACCCATCATGTGCTCGGTGTTCCATCTCGGTGTATGCGTTCCGTTGCTGGGCCGAAAATTCAGCTGGTTCACGGAAAGTTCTTTGAACACGGCCCGCGATGATTTGCACGCAGCCTCTTTCTTTTCAAACAAATCGCTAAGGGCTGCGTCCATCGCCCAAGGGACTTCGCTCAGCTTGACCCATTTGCATTTGCTTGTCGATTCTGATCTTGAAATCGATAGCGTGTTGTGGCCGATAGATTCGACGGAAGCATCACCTACTTTGTCGAACTTCACTGCGCTTCGAAGTACTATCACTCGCGGCTTGAGTATTCCTCGCAGCTTTTCGAAACTCGCTGAATCTGCAATCGCATCATCGATCAAAAATGCATCGATGGTTTTCAACTCCTTCGGAAGATCCTTAGTCTCTTTCAAAATTGCCAGAAGATCATGAACTGAATTCTTGTTGCTATCGAGGATCACCACCCCATCCAAAAAAAGCACATTGACGAAAAGCGTTTTGTGGGTCGCTGCATTCTCTAGAGCAACGCGTGCAATCCGGATCGCATTGCCCGATGGCTTAGGGCATTCGCTCGTGGGCTTGAGAATTGCGTTCGGTTCATTCGGCTCTCGGTCAAGCGCTAGGCTGTCACTCCCGGAAGCTGCCCAGAAATCGTCAACGAACTCAACATCAGCTGAGCGTGGCAAGGCCGCTCGGTTCCCAGAGTCCACTCCGATGGCAACGTGAAGATTCCACATCGACTCAATGCTGGAGCAACCACCCGGCCAGTAGCGGATGGCAACCGGATCGCCATCATTCGCGTCAGCGGGTTCCGCTAGAACGAACAAGAGGAAAATCCCGAGCATGGAATGAGCCACGGAAATCCAGGTTTGACTGGCATCACTTTGTGTAGTCACTGAAAGTTCATTCATTGGTATGGCCGTCTTGAGTTTTCCTCACCAAGCCCAGTACTTTATCGGACTTAGTCCATTTCTGTTCGTCACAGCTTCACTAGCCACGATTCTACTCCAACTTGAATTCTGCGTGTGTCGCATTGAGGGGCGTTTCTTTCGATGCTTCGTCGAATTGAATTTGATAAAGTGTATTCGCTTAATATTCGCACAAGTTCTGGATCGGCCTACTCGCCAGTCCCTTCCCTATCCCCAATCTTCCCATCCCCAAGTGGTCAGTCCTCGGTCCAGCCATCGGCCGCTTTTCCACATGTTAGGTCATGACCACTGTGGCCGTTGGCGTTGGCTGCTTGCTGTAGCGACGGATGCGTCGGATAGACTGAAGCGGATTGCGGCGGGGAAGCAACTGGGGAAAATAATTTAACGAAACAGGGACAATTCCCAAACCTCAGTAATACCTGTCGGATGACGAACTGCTGTTATTCGACTTTCTTTTTGACAAGAGCTGTTCTTTTCATCATCTGCGAATCGAAGATTACTCGTTTCAATGAATTGCGTTTATTCGCACGGGCTGAACGATGCCGATCTGGTCTAGTCGCTTGCTTCCTTGGTGGATCGCGGATTGCTTCACTGCAGAACTGGAGAGGTTTGGCGAGTTGAGACGCGTGACTACGAATTGGGTAATATCTATACTATGACCGAAACTGGCGGAAAGCTCTGGGAGGATACTGGGACCACGCCATCGAAATGTTGATGAAGGGAGATGCCAAGATCGCGTTTCAAAAATACTTTGACTGGGATGAACTTGGCCTGATTGACTATCAATACGTTTACGGAATTATTCGTGAATCAGGTAGGTTTCCAAAAATCGTTGACCACCATGTGTTAATACTCACAGATCAAGTTGAACTTCATCTAAACCCAAATTTACCTCGAATAAACACCTCGGAAGGGTTGCAATCAACATCGATCGCAAGGTAGAGTTGAACCGATGGCTCAGATTCGCTGGACTGCTTCTTGTCGGGTGGTGCACCATGACAACGACACACGAATGTGGACACATCATCGGAGGTTGGCTCGGTGGCGCCACACTGGTTGAAGCAGACCTTTTACCGTGGCATTTACCTCATAGCTTGTATCAACCGGATCCCATCCCGCTTCTAACGCTTTGGTCTGGACCAATCATAGGCGTCGTTGTTCCGACAATTTTCGCGTTAGTATTCCGGCGCAATTGGATTTGGTTCGTCGCGAACTTTTGTCTACTTGCAAATGGATCTTACATCGC
>JANLUJ010000203.1:0-9571 GCA_031363425.1 Pirellula sp. | reverse complement strand
GATTCTGCTGCTGCTGTTGATTCAGCTGCTGCTGTTGCTGATTTGGATCGACATTCTTGGCATCTTTGCCGTTGGCTTTCGCTAAGGCCATCAATGCTTTTTCCATGGCTGCGCCGTTTGCCCCGTCCAGCTTGATTACTTCAATGGACCCAGTTGGCTTGGCTGCTACATCGAGTTGAGTGATCATTTCGCAGACCAATTTGAGTAGATCTTCACCTTCCGCCGAAACGATAATCGAATTGGTTATTTTGTCGACACCCATCGATAGCAGACCCGAAAAACGATAATTCATTCCACCATCGAATATGGAATCCGAGGACGAGCCTCTTTTCGTCTCCTTAGATCCCCCATCGCCACCGCCTGCTTTCTCTTTTTCGAACGCTTTGTCGTTGGTGCTAAGCAAATCGCGATACGCTTCTTTGATCGCGTCGACAACTACCTCGGCTTTGGAAAAATCGACATGCACCAGTTTCGAGTATCGGAGTGTCTTCTTATTCGTCTTTTCTGGGACATCCCAAAGTCGAATCAATTCCTCAATCGTTTTGAGCTGTACATCGTTGGCACCGATAACGATTAGCGAATTCGTGTCGTTGTCCGAGAGAAACTTGAGCTTGCGTTTTTTGCTCAACTGCGGATCTTCATTTTTCTTTTCGGACGGCCCGTCGAAACCAAAGAAGAAACGGAATGGATCATTATTAGACTCCTTTTTGTCTTCTTTGTAATAGTCCTCAAGATTCCACTTCACCCAGCTGGCTTTTGAGTTCTTGATGTAATAGACCTCGTAATTGCGCAACGGCGGAGCGTTATCGATCATCATCTGTTCGAGGCGACTGAGCGCTTCGGTATCATCGCCCATCAAGACCAAGTTACCTCGCTCATCAAACGTAATTTGAATCGGCGAAACGGGGCGAGTCGTTTTGCCGGTAGACTCCTTACCTTGATTCTCTTTATCGGCATCTGCAAAAACGAGCTCTGCTGCAGACGGGGACGTCTTCCTGGTAGATGGACTTGGCACGCGGTTCGAGTTTTGATCATCTCCATCGTCGTTTCCAGGCAGTTGATTTGAAGCCGAGAGAAAACCGGAAGGCACGCCGATTCGAACCAACCGTTCGTCGTAACTACCTTGATTCATCGAAACCGCTTCCGCTTTTTCCTTCGGATCACGGGGCGGTTTTGGCTTTTCAGCCTTTGGTGAATCCGCATTCGCTGCCGGTGATTTCTTGGCGTCGGCTGGCTCGAACTGCTCTTCGCTTGGTATGACCAAAGGTGTTGGCGATATCTTGCTCCAGGCTTGTTGCAATCGTTTCAAATACTCTTTCGTTTCACTTGACCGATTCGCATCGATAACTCGCACTCGACTGGAATTCCCACCCGCAGGCGGCAGTTCTCCTAATTTGACCAATAGTTTGTTGACTTCGGACCGTTCGAGATCGTTTGCCCAAATAAGCACTTGATTGTCCTGCGAATTCGCGGCGACTCGAAAGGCGTCCGTAGATGTCTCTTTCTTGCTGTTGTTGTAGCCGAATGGATCGTAGTAGCCATAATTTCTTCGGGAGTTGTCATCTTTCTTTTCTTCGTTACCCATCAAGAACTTGATGGTGCCCACGACATCTTCCGCTCGGAGTCGACGCAATTGGATTACATCTACGTCACGAGCGGATCCGTCCAGTCGTTTGATCGTTTGCTGGATCGCGTATTGATCGGCAATGGATGCATGAGCAATGATCGCTTTGTTTTTTTCATCGACCTCCAAACGCGTAGTCGGTTCAAGCACATCCATCGATAGCAGTGTAGCCACCAGCTGTTTCGGATCCAATGCACTTAGGCGATATACCTTTATTCGTGATTCGAGCATGCTCATCGAATCAGCGTTGTCATTAGGAACATCGATGCGTCGCACGAATGCGGCGATAATGGCCATCTTGTCGGGCGGGGCGGATGCGATAACGCTATTTCGTCTAGCATTGGCGACAAGATAGATGTCGCCCTTGTCTTTTGGCTTGGGAGGTGGCGGAACACCTTGCTGCTGTCGCTGTTGTTGCTGTTGCATCATCATCTGCTGTTGCTGTTGTGCCATCATTTGTTCTTCGGGGGACATCGGACCAGTTTTCTTTGCAGTCTCTAATCCGAGGAACTGTCTCAACTGGTCCTTTGCGTCATTGGCGCGAACGAACTCCAACACAAATTCGCGTGCAAGCCCTTCCAATGCGGCTTGTGATTGCTCTTCGTTCAGAATGCGATTCAGCTCGGACAAATTTGCGGCCGTATCCATGGCCTCGAGACGATTGGTCGCGGCCAAAGCATTTAGCTCGCCATTGGCGCTAATCAGTGGCTTGAGTTCCGCCACGACATCAGCGGCAATCAATGTGTTTAGCGAAAAGGAGACCCGGACGAAACGATGTGGAGGCAACGAATCTAGTTTTGAGACATCAACCTTGGGAACCTGCGCTGTATTAATTCCCTTGGTTTTCAGTACTTGGATGATCCCATCGAATTCCAACATGGTAAAGCCACGAGCCAAAAGGTGCCGATTGATGAGATCTCGCGTTTCTTCGAGAGAGTGCTTTCGTTGGGTCGCTATATTCAAATAGTCGCCAGGTAGTTCTTGCCAATCCAAGGACATGTTGGAGACTTCCGAAAGCCAACGCATGAGATCTGGCCACGCTTGATTGCGAAACTGAAATTGCAACATGCCCTGCTCGTCTGGCTTGACGTCAAACTCTCGTTTGTTTGGAGCTTCGGGCGGCTCACTTTTGCGTTTGATTGCTTCCGGCGCAGGGCTTTCGCCGGGCTTGGCCTCACCAGGCTTGGCTTCGGCAGGCTTCGCGTCGCCAGGTGGAGCGCCTGGAGCTCCGGGTACCGGGGGAGTGCCGGGGACGACTCCGTTTGGCATTCCCGCTTTCATGGATTCTTTCATGGCCTTGCGAGACATGACCTCGTTTGCGTCCTGTCCACAGACGACGGAAAAGGATCCATCGCACAACAGCCAGATGGCCAAAAGGAAATTCGTGAAATAATTGTAGATGGGCGTTCTCATTTAGCTTATTCCGTTTTCGGTTTAGTAGGCTCAGAGTTTCTAATTTCATTCTTAGCAAGCAGCTTTCGCCATTGCTGGACTGACTCGACTTGGTTCTTGTCCGGATGGTAACCCAGATTCTTTCCGGTAATACTTTGAAGTTGATTGAACGCTAGCACACGCTCGTCCAGCAGTGGGCTAGATAGGGCCTCGACGAGCATTTTATCAGCGCCGGCTAACAATTGCTCTTGAGATGGTGGAACTAAAAGAGACAAAATCGAACTCACCCGACCCGGTGAAGCGACGCGGATCGCATTAACCAATGCGACGCGATGTTCGTCGCGACCAAGCGACTGTGGGATTTGACCCAATAGGGATTGCCAATGGCTATGCAAAGTCTTCCGATTGAAGACTCCTTCCGGTTCAAATAGTCCATCGTACCGCCCGAGCATCATGCGAGTTCGGGTTGCCAAAGCTGCAGTTTCAAATTGCCGATGGTTGGTAAGTTCCATTAGCTGTGATTCGATTTCGCCAGCGACCTTGCCTGTGAGCACTCTTTGCAGGTCCTTTGCAGCAAGTTGATCGATGGGCCTACTATTATTTCTAAACCAAATCGGAGTCTCTGCTAATTCCTGTGTCTCTGAAACCGTACCCTTGTTCCAATCTACGTACTGTCCTACGGCCAATGTCCCTTTGCCGTCAGGGAGTCCTGATTGCTTGGTTGAGAACCGGAGTGACCCCTCTACTCCGATCAATCGCACAATGGATCGGGTTTCGATGATGCCGGATTGAGCCATAGTATCTGTGCCAGTTGACCAAACATTCTGCAATTCCAAGGCACAGCTTCCATCGGCCTCCACAAAGTGAATGGAAAGCTCAATTCCGTTGCAATCCATTTGCATATCTTGGGCATCCGGCGTAGCGAAAAGCAAGATGCGACCAGATCGCAATTGGATTCTGGGATTAAGGCTTTCTTTGGCTTGCTCCAAATCATTCTCACCAGCAACCAAAATGCGAATGCCGGGCTCAACCCGCAATTCGGTCCGCTGGGTTGGTGGCACCACGATTCGTTCCCCTGCGTTCACGAAATCACCTGGGTTCATGCGTCGCCAGGAGGCTACCGAATCATTTTCGGCTTGGCCGAATTTCAAGACGATGGACTCGGAAGATGCTTTCGTTTCGGGAAGCCACTGGATTCTATTTTTTGAAGCTGGAAAGGCAGGCTTTATGGATTTGTTCGAAAGGATCGCATCGGAATTTTTCTCAACGCCTTCTGAAGGGACTGGCGGTGCACTTTCCGATTCGGCAATATTCTCATCGGTGGCGATTGAATCCACAGAGTCTATTAGCGGACCCGTTTTGGCTGAAAAAGTCGATGATGAATTCGGCTCTTTCTTTTCAATCGAAAGGACGCCTTTGCCTGTTTCTGCATCAACGACCACCTCAGACTTTCGCAATAATTCACGCACACGATCGACTGGTCCAATCGCCATCGCCCCGACAACAACGAGTGCCGCCAAAAGTGAAATGGCTATCGCGGCAGTCTTCAGCCAACCTCGATCACTACCGATCAAGTACTCAGGGACTTGACGCCCTAGTCCGTCATTCAACTCGATTCCCGATCCTCTTAGCTCACCATTTGGCTTGCGGACTGACTTCGCAGTCTGCGCAGTCGCCGACACATTCTTGGATTCCAACGCCGCTTCCGAAACTGAACCAACCGCATCAGTTCTTCGGATTCGCCCTTTTTTGTCGTTGGACGTAGAGCTGGATGCGCTGTGCGGTAAATTATGAATTCGTTGACGAAGTGAGGACGAGGCCGGCGCTGGAATGGACAGCGCTCGGGATAAAATCTGATGGCAACTCCCGATTTCGCTGAGAAGCGAATTGTTTTCGAGGCACTTGCGTTCCATTTCCGGCAAGGTCTCCATGGGAATCGTGTCGTCTAGGAATTCAGCGACCATATTTGCATCGAAACCAAACTCGCGTGCATCAACCGGGATTGGAGCAAGCTTTCGATTTCGCATTTCGTTGACAATTCGATGCGAGATTTGCTGCGCCGTAGAACTATCCTTGATCTTTGCCTCTAATACCGCGGCGTCCTTAGGATCCAGCACACCATCGCGATAGGCCAATAAGGTTCGTAATGTCAGTCTCATCGTATTTAAAATCCAGTGGGTTGACTTCAATCGTTTGTTAGATAGAGACGTTGGGCACACTAATCCGTGCAACAATCTTCCAACTTTTTGAAAATCAACCAAATGCAAAATGCCAAAACAGTCAGTATTCGACGAACCCCAATATAGACAAGTTTTCTATATGCTGCAACTTTTCCCAGTTTTAGACGAGCTTCATGCTCGGTTACAAAGGCCTAGTGCTCTGTCTACGAAGTTCTTTTAGCCAATGAAATAGATCTGCTGGCCATGGCATGCGAAAGGCTAATGGTACATCCGTCATTGGATGTTTCAATTCTAGGGTCGCAGAATGCAACGCCTGCCTGGGTGCTTTGCTTCGGTCCTCGATTTGGTCACCGCTAAGTGAGCGGTTGTAGATGCTTTCGCCACAAAGCATGTGTCCAGATTCGGACAAATGAATTCTTATTTGGTGAGTGCGGCCAGTCTTCAACTCGCATTCCACTACTGAGTATTCCCCAATCGATTCCAATGGACGAATGTGAGTCACGGCGCGCTGTTCAGTTGGATCCTCTTCGCCTCCAGCAGGTTTTGATCCTCGTTTGCCATCACCTCGATCTCGTACCAAAAGGCTATCGAAAGTTTGGTATTGGGGATGGCCATGCACCACCGCATGGTATTTCCGAGTTACATCGTGTTGTCGGAACACTACGCCAAGCATCTGCGCAATGGAGGGCGTTCTGGCAAATACCATCAGGCCGCTAGTATCTCGGTCCAGCCGATGGACGGCGATCACTTCAAATTTCTTCAATCGATTGATTCGCTGTCGCTGCTCATCATGCGCTGACAAGCGGCCCTTGGTTTGACGTGGAAAAACACCTTTTTCTTTGGCGATAGGAGCGGCTGAACTACGAGACTGAAAATGTGCTTCCAAGCTTAGCGGCAACAGTTCTTCAAGCGTTGGTTGCAGCTGCTTTCGCTTTTCCTTGAGCAAACGCTCTTCGAAATGGCGAGTCGAAGTAATGCCGGGTGGCTTCTCCACAACCACAATAAAATCGTCGACGTATACGATCTTCACGTGTGACGGCTGAACGGGCTTTGGGAGGGACTCGTTCCAAAGCTTAATAACATCTTTCTCGGTAACTTTGCGCGCCTGGTCCAAACAGAGGTTGCCATTGACTTGAACGCGACGTTTGAGGATTGCCTCGCGGGTTTGTCCCCAGCTCCACTGACTCATTCGCTTTTTGATAGCGGATCCAAGTGTCTGACCACAGTCCTCGTCAGTCAGATGAAATAACTGGAATGGAGCTTTTTTTTCGTTGGACATAGATGCCATTGACTACTGCCAAATGCGGTCGGCATTCATCCAACTTGCACCCGATTGCAATGCACTCGCGACCGCATCATTGGCTTTGAGGTGGCTAACGGTTTCCCAAGAGTCTACCATCACACCACCACTAGCGGTAACCACCCAACCCTGAACGGTTTGGATGAAACTGCATTGCGGATCGATAGAGGTGGGAATTACAAACTTGGCTAGTTCGACACTCGCGGTTTTGCCCATAAGTCCGGAAAGATCACACTGGGCCAGGGACTGCAACTCTTGCGATTCAATCAATGCCGCTACGATGCACATGTCCATTACGTTCCGCAAATCTCCGAAAACGGTGTCCTTGGTAGCAAGCTCGTCCAGTTTACTCGTAAAGAGGTCAGCCCATTTCTTGGCAAGGCGGTCAGGCTTGCCCGATTGTTTGAACGTGCCGTCATTTGCGACTTGCTCTTTCTCAGTCAGCGTTTTGATCCCTCGGCCAGAGATCTTCCATGCCATTCGATCTTTGCTGTGTTCGATTGCTGAATAGTCACATGCCATCCACCATCTCGACTGAAGTTGTGTCTGGTTGGATTGTTGAGTTACCATTTCGAGATAACTTGGCAGCCCGGCTACCGGCGGCCTCGCGAGGTTCATACCATAAAGCTTCATGCGAAAATCCGCTGCTAGGATGACACGTGCCATATGACTGTCAGCTGGCAAACCGTCCAGTTTGATTTGCTGTGGACCAAACGCAGCGACCATCGCCGGTTCGAGCACCCGCGGATTATCGCTCACGCTCGGTCCGGCTTGCTTCAAAAGCCGTTCCAGTTTGACGACACCTTCCTTGGTTGGTTCGATGGAAACGGAAATCCCGGTTTGACGTGCATCTTGGACTGTCCGAAATGCGCAAAGCAAATCATCTAGATTGAGAACCGGACGACCGCTTTTCGAACCCACCACCGCGCCATTCGCACCGATCTTCCACGGCTCAGCTGGGCCTGATAAAACAATGTCTTGTCTATCGGGATACACGAAAACATTTTCTATTCGCGTCAACCCACCCAGAAAAAGCACTTCTTCCGGCAGCGCCTTGTTTTGTTCGATGCTCGAAAGAATTATCTTCTTTAGATTTTTCAATGAAATGAGGCGACGGTCGGTGGCTTGATTGAGTTCACCCTTTGGACCAAGCATGCGAGCACGGAGATCGGCCAATGCCTGAGTCTGTTCCTCGTCCGTCGCTGTTTGGAGGACGCCGTCGGGGCGAATGCTAACCCCCCCAACAACTCGCGAAGTAAAACCAAATCCATTTCCTATACCACCGAATCCACCCCCGCCCCCCTGACCGCCTCCGCCCTGACCGCCACCGCCAGCCTGCGCATGAACGGAAGCTGTCCAGGACAACGAGGAGACGGCGCTGACCACAACGATCATGGCGATCGATAGTTTCAGTCGGGCACAGTACGCCACCGATCCGTGCATGCTCAAACTTCGAAAACACATAATCGAAACTCCAAAAGAAAGAGGGTGACAAATTTTTTTGATGAGAAACAATACGAGATTGGCGGGAGTAGCCACCAACCCAACTGTATCCTATTGTTGGGACGCACGGACCGGATTTCTAGTCTCGGACCCGTCATTCAGACAAAATCTTACCTCTAAGAGTAATTTCGGCAGCCCTACGATGCAACCAAACAATTCGTCGGCGTACCTCATTATTCGACAAGGACTGCGTTGGACAGACGTTTTTCGCCTCGAACCGGGCCGGCAATTCATAATTGGGCGGGCCTCGTCCAACGAAATTCCGATAGCTGACGAACGCTCCAGCCGACGGCACGCCGAAATTTTTTTTGATGAGGGGGATTGGCGGGTTCGAGATTTGGGCTCCCGAAACGGGACATACGTCGATGGCCAGAAGCTGGAAAATACAAAATCGCTGGTTGCCGGTAACCAAATAACTGTCGGATCATGCAGGTTGACTTTTGCAAAGTCGCTGGACGAAGTTGTTCCGCCCTTGGAAGTCGAGGATTCGTCCCCGCAGTCCAAAGCGCAAACGCAAACGGAAATACCTTCGATAGTTCATCGCCAATCCAAATCCTCAATTCTTGATCCCGATTCATTGAAAGTCGAATCAAACGGGCCGAAAAATGCGTACGCAGTACCTCATCGACCAATTCCCGCCGTCGCCACTCAGCTTTTGCAACTTGCATTTGATCTCGCTCGCGAATCATCCGTTGCATCGGCCTGTGAACTCGCGCTGAATAGGCTAATGCACTCGACCGGAAGCTTTTCGGGTGGAGTCTTGAAATTAGAGGTATCCAACAAAGAATCCTCGACTCTTCAAACAACGGTTTTGGCGGCTTTGCAACGCAACGGCAAGGCATACCATCCCGTTTCGGAAACGCTTATCACGAGCGTTTACCGGGACGGCGCGGCCATTTTGGCTCGCAATGTAAGCTCCGATACACACTTGGTTGGCGGCCAAGGAGCCTCCTCGTCCATGTCGACCAATGCAAGCCACGTGTTGACAACCACGAGCATCATAGTGGCACCCATGCGCATCGGCGAACAAACGATTGGTCTAATTCACCTCTACTCGCGGCACGGCGAACCAGACTTGACGCCAGACCATTTGGAAGTAACGTTGGCAGTGGCCGACGTGTTAGCCGTTTCCCTGGATAATATTTTTCGTCAACAGTCACTTGAATCGAAGCTCAAAAATTCTCGAAGTCGCATAACCGAACTTGAACAACAACTTGGCCAGACGGTCGAATGGGTAGGTCCATCCGCAGCCCTCAAGCAAATCAGGGAACAAGTGCAACGCGTCGGACCAACCCACGCTACAGTCCTCATCCGCGGCGAAAGCGGAGCCGGCAAAGAACTGGTCGCCAGAGCGATCCATGACTCGAGCCTCCGCGCGAATGGACCGTTTGTCGCTATCAATTGTGCCGCGCTCACACCCACGCTTCTTGAAAGTGAACTATTCGGCCATGAAAAGGGGGCGTTTACCGGCGCGCTGCGGAGCCGGAGCGGGACGTTCGAACAGGCGCACCGCGGCACGCTCTTCCTGGACGAGATCGGCGACATGCCGGTCCTGATGCAGTCGAAGCTCTT
>JANLUJ010000177.1:0-2528 GCA_031363425.1 Pirellula sp. | reverse complement strand
AACGGCGACTTTGGCGCATCGCTTGGTTCAAGTAAGCCGCTAGCGCGGCAGTTCAGTAATCGATGGTACAGCATTGGCATCGCCAGTGTTTTATTGCATCACTTCTTTCTTTTTTTCTTCTCGGAAGCAATGTGAATTCCTTCTGCTATCGACCGATATCCCAACGTTCATCCGAATCGTCGTCAGACGCTGGCGTTACTTCAAGGAGTTTCACTGTGTCCATCGACAAAGAACCTTTGCCTCCAATCCTAATCCGCTTCCAACAAGACCTTCAGCTTAACGGCCGAGGCGAGCGGACGCAACAATCCTATGTCCGTAATGTTCGCAAGTTCGCTGAATTCCTTAATCGCGATCCGGATACCGCTTCGGCTGACTTGCCTTGGTTTCGTACCGAGCGCGCCGCGACGATTTACGGAGTTCGATACGAGTTAGGAAATGAACGAGGGTCATTAGCTGGAGGCGTCCCACACCCCGCCTTCGGCACCCCTCTCCCGCGCGCGGGCGCGCGCGGGAGAGGGGGCAGAGTTCAGGGTTTGAACGACGCTTAGTTCGTTCTGCGTGGAAGAACTGTAGTGACGTGGAAAACAAGGTTGATATCGACTTGTGAGCAGCCAAAACTGGGTTACCATTGAAGGCAAAATCGCCGAGAAACGAGGACCGAAATTCAACAGAGCATTGGTGGCTGATCTAACTTGCAAGCCAGCGGACCAATGTAAGCGAAGTGGAAGAAAGCAATTCCCTTTAGCAAACTGAGTACCAACGAGCATCAAAGCAGCCAAGCTGACGCGGTGAGGGACATCCCTAGCGAATCAAGAACTGCCGCTTGGGCTTCTCGAACATGGGATTAAATTCTGGCTAACTTCTTAAGCAATCTCGCGATGCCCAAAGATGCAGGGCAGATATGCGGTGCGGCAGGACCCTCCCTTGGTAGCCAAAAAGCCCGAACCATCCGCAGCACAAGGCATGCGGGATTCCAAAATACCGCAGGCTTGCCCTGCTGGATTATTCTGCTTCTAGGCTACATGCAAGCGCACGCTACGTGCTGCATACTGAAGTGCCAGCTATCGTGCCATCGCAACAAATCACGCCGACCAACCTAACGGCACCATTCAGCTTGTGGCGGCGGGTAAATTTTCTAAAAGTCCAGGCGGCCGATCCGCTACTTCGGTGCACCACATTGTTCACTCTTGTTCGATTCCATCAAACCGCTCTTCGAGCTGCCGTCAGCTTGCATATCCCGTAACTATGCAAGCGATTTAATATTCTACACTTTTTCGGTCATATACAAACGTGACTCATAAAAATATTATCTAGCCGCTTGTATAATCTGCCTCCATGGGAGCTTGGCTCTATACAGTGTAAGCACGGGTCGGGTTAGTCATGTGCTTAATACCGTGATGCCTGCCCCGGTTTGAATACGGAATCTTGCGAACCACAATGATTTTCACGTCCCTCGATTTTGAAAAACCAGGCAAACAACAAGGCTTTCTGCAAGTACCATACTCGCACAACCTTGGCGGATGGGCAAACGTCATGATTCCCATGACCGTGGTTGCAAATGGAAGCGGGCCAACGGTGTTGGTTCTCGGCGGCAATCACGGGGATGAATACCAAGGCCAAATCGCCGCCATGAAACTTGCTAGAGAGCTGATGCCACATATGGTCACTGGCCGGATCTTTATTATCCCTTCTTTAAATTTTCCCGCCGCCCGCGCGGCCACTCGCTTGTCTCCGCTTGATGGAATGAATATGAATCGAGCATTCCCGGGCGAGGCCGAGGGCAACGTTACAAGCCAGATCGCTTACTACTTATCCAACGTTCTTTTTCCTAAAAGTGACGTTGTTATCGACATTCATTCGGGGGGACGAAGCATGGAATTTGTCCCATGCGCGCACATGCATTTGGTCGCGGATTTGGAACAACGGAGTCGAATGTTTGCAGCGATGCTAGCCTGGAATACCGATTTTGCTTTTCTATACGCCGACATCGCCGGTTCAGGATTGTTGCCTGTCGAAGCAGAAAATCAAGGGAAGTTGGTCGTGACCACTGAACTTGGTGGCGGTGAAGCGATCCCGGCGAGCGTTCATCGTATCGCACAGAGCGGTTTGCGAAATGTTTTATTTCATGTGGGCGTCCTACGCGGTCAAGAAGTGACTCGAGAAAGCTTGGGACTGCCTCCAACCATCTTAACGCAAGCGCTAGACCGCGAGGACTATTTGCTCGCACCCGAATCCGGAGTTTTTGAAATTCTTTTTGATCTTGGCACTAAAGTGCGACGAGGAGATACGGTTGGATGGATTCATCATCTGGAGAGGCCCGATCGTGATGCAGAACCTGTGGTTTCACTAAGTGATGGTTTCCTAATGACCATGCGCGCCCCGTGCCTTACGCAGCAAGGTGATTGCGTTGCAGTCATCGCAAAAGAAGTACAACTGGAAACCCTCCTCTACGGCATGCCAAGAATCGTACGGAACACATGAAAACAACAAGTAATGCAGCTCAGCTCGATGCTTACATGTGGTTGGCG
>JANLUJ010000170.1:0-8294 GCA_031363425.1 Pirellula sp. | reverse complement strand
AGTTTCTCAGCTCTATATCTTGGATCTAGTTGCTGGGGGTGAACCTGTGAAAGTAACGAATATTTCCACGGGCGCCAGTGGCGGCATCTGGTCTCCCGACGGAAAGAGAATAGCCCTCTATTCCGCAATCAATCCAAAATGGAGCAGTCTCCCTTTTGTCGAATCGGACGCTAAAAACAAGGAAGATGAAGAGGCTGCTGCTGCCAACCCTGTTAAAGCCAAGACCTTTACACGCTTGTTCTACAGGCATTGGGATTCGCATGTGGAAGACAAACGAAATCATATCTTTGTCGTCAATGTCGATGGCAGCGAATGCAGGGACGTGACCCCGGGAGATCGAGACGCATATCCTACGAGTACTACGTTTAGCGTGGGCGATGACTTTACGTTTTCACCGGATAGCCAGTGGGTTGTTTTCACAGCGGTTCCAAAAACAGGGGAATCATGGAGCACCAATCATGACATATGTCGCGTATCGATCGACAACAAGAGTTCCGATTGGCCAAACCTGACATCGACAAACTTGGCGGCTGACAGTTGTCCTAAATTTAGTCCCGATGGCAAACACGTCGCGTATCGAAACCAAATAAAACCGGGCTACGAAGCGGACAAATGGAATTTGCTCCTGCAACCGTGCAATTCGGATGGTTCATTCACTGGCAAATCAACAGTGTTGACTGGAGACCTCGACCGATCGGTCAACGATTTCTTCTGGGTGAGCCAATCGGACTTGTTGTTCACAACGGATGAACTTGCATCGAGCGCTCTTTACAGCGTATCCGTTTCTACCAAGCCTTCGGTCGTCAAGCTCGGCATGCCGGACAATCGCATCGGGCAAATCACGGGAGTGTCGGTTCAAAAGGACCAAGTAGTTTTGGCTCGCGCGACCATGAATGAACCGGCCGAACTGTACCTCACGTCGACTAAATCCTTCAATAAAGTAGACGCACAAACCCAACACAACCGGGCGGTTTTAGACGAATTGCAGCGAACTAGGCCAGAGAGCTTAACGGTCGACGTTGAGGGAAAAGTAAAAATGCAAATGTGGTTATTAAAGCCCCCAGGATTCGACCCCAAAAAGAAGTGGCCCGTCGTATATTTAATTCACGGTGGGCCTCAAGGAGCTTGGGAGGACGGTTGGAGTTTCCGGTGGAACCCGCAATTGTGGGCGGCACAAGGTTACGTTGTGGCAATGCCGAATCCACGTGGTTCAACTAGTTTCGGCCAACAGTTCTGCGACGAGATTAGCGGCGATTGGGGTGGGAAGTGCTATCGCGACTTGGTCGCGGGGCTTAAGGTCGTGCAGTCCCTTGAGTACGTGGACTCCAAGCGCATTGCGTCCGCTGGGGCCAGCTTCGGCGGGTACATGCAGGATTGGTTTGCAGTCAACGAAATTGCCAAGGAGTTTCGCTGCTTGATAAGCCATTGCAGTGTGTACAACTTTGAAAGCATGTGGGGGACGACAGACGAACTTTGGTTCGACGAATACGAACACGGTGGATTGCCATGGGAGATACCTGGCAAGTATCGCGAATTCAGTCCACATACGTTGGCTGGAAACCTCGGCAAGTACAAGACACCGATGCTGGTAATCCATAACGATCTCGACTTCAGATGCCCAATCGGGCAAGGGCACGAATTGTTTCAAGGATTGCAACGTCAAGGCGTTCCGAGTCGCTTTATCAACTTCCCAGATGAAGGACATTGGGTTAACAAGCCGGCCAATAGCGTTCACTGGCACAAAGAGATTTTTGCCTGGCTAGCAACCTATTGCAAAAGTGGCGGAGAATAGCGATTTGCTAGTCGACCGCGATCTAGATTCCCCAGAGCGTGGCTATTGTCATATGGCGAGCGGCAGGCTGAAATCCACCAGTTGAGCCTGAGGCGCTAGCCGATCAATGCCCAAGAAATCGGCTAGCGCCTCAGGCTCAAATTGACAAATACGGTACTTTGAAAACTGCCGTTCGCCAACAAATTTTCCCATCGTCAAGGAAGGCCCAGCCATCCTTCCAACCCGTTGAAATAGGTTCTCAATGAAAATACCCAAAATTTCGCTGACGTGGAATATTCTGATCGGGTTGGTGATCGGAATATTCATTGGTTGGCTTCTTCCCACATGGGGACTCAATGCGAGGCCGCTGTCAAATCTGTTCTTAAACCTGATTAAGTCGGTTATTGCTCCGCTTATATTTGCAACCTTGGTTGTTGGCATCTCTGGAACAGGTGACATAAAACAAGTCGGACGAATCGGTGGAAAATCGCTTCTTTATTTTGAAGTCGTCACGACCATCGCTTTATTCATTGGCCTAGCCGCAGTCAACATTGTGCAGCCTGGCAAAGGAGTTTCGTTAGCAGGTGTCGCAAAATCCGAAGACAAAGCCGTCCTCTCAAAGCTCGCTAAATCTCTTTCCGAAGAAGCCACCGATGCGATCAAGAAGGCAAGGGAGTTTGCGGCTCTAAATAATTTGGAGGAATCGGAAAAACAATCAGCCATTGCTATCGAAAAGAGCGCGGAAGCAGCAAACGCAGCCGCAAGAGGAATAACTGCGCCAGAACCGCCAGCTAAGCCACAGTCGTTCGGGGATATCATCGCACACCTTTCGCCGACATCCATCATCAAGGCCATGGCCGAAGGGGACGTTTTGCAAATCGTTGTTTTTTCAGTCCTTTTTGCGCTCGCGGTAACGAGCATCGGCAAGGAAAAGAGCGCACCCATTGTACGTTGGTGCGAGTCGTTAGCGGACATCATGTTCCGCTTCACCGAGTTTATCATGAAGTTTGCGCCTGTCGGTGTTGGAGCTGCAATGGCGTATGCCGTAAGTCATAGCGGACTAGACGTCCTTAAGAACCTAGCGATGCTAGTCGGAACTCTTTACGGTGCGCTCGTGTTTTTCGTAGTGGTTGTTCTGTTGCCAATCGCATTGCTCTTCAAGGTTCCGTTGAAGGACTTCTTTGATGCGGTGAAGACGCCAGCGACCATCGCCTTCGCAACAACATCAAGTGAATCGGCATTGCCAAAGGCAATGGAGAATTTGGTGCGACTCGGGTGCCCTCAACGGATTGTGGGCTTTGTCTTACCTACCGGTTACAGCTTCAACTTGGATGGCACCACACTCTATCTCGGTATTGCCTCCGTCTTTGTAGCACAAGCGGCAGGCATTGAACTCACTTGGACTCAACAAATCATGATGATGTTGACCCTGATGTTGACATCCAAGGGCGTAGCTGGCGTTCCTCGCGCATCCCTGGTCATTTTGCTCGGAACCCTCGCTTCATTCAATCTGCCAGTCGAAGGCGTCATCTTGATTCTTGGAGTGGACGAGTTGATGGACATGGCTCGCACGACAGTCAACGTAATCGGAAACTGCCTAGCCACAGTGGTAATTACGAAATGGGAAGGCGCATTTCGGAATCACGAGT
This sequence comes from Pirellula sp., assembly GCA_031363425.1. GTDB lineage: Bacteria > Planctomycetota > Planctomycetia > Pirellulales > Pirellulaceae > JBKCUI01. Next base: position 4,874 of record JANLUJ010000170.1, on the reverse strand, counting down.
GGGAAGCTGAGATGGCAGAGCTGGAAGCAGTGACTGGACAAAAAGCAATCGTATCGTGATTTGACCGGATGTTTGAAGACGGATTGACCACGAAGACACATAGGCACAAAGATTAAAATCTTGACGACATGGCGCGATTCTTTGTGCTAGATGCTGCCTTAAAGCTCGATATTCTTGTCGAAGGAAAACTAATCTTGGAGCTGAAGGCTGTGGAGCAAATTGCCCCAGTTCATAAGGCTCAATTGATCACGTACTTGAAACTAACCAACCGACGCCTTGGGTTACTGATCAACTTCAATGTTCCTGTAATCAAGGATGGGATCAAGCGGATCGTTTACGGTTAACAAAAGACCTCAGCCTTTAACGACACTAAGGCACAACTCAACGTTAGCAGTTTGACCGTCGGCACTGCCATAAGACGTTTCGCTAGCAAATAAAGTCGTTTCAATTCTGCCGCCACTAAACGCTATCAAGGAGTTGGACGAGACTGGGTTAGATACACGATTCAGTTAAGTTCTTCGTTCATCCAACTTAAGCCAAAATTTATCGTATTTCGCATTTTGCAGAAAGTAGCACACAAAAGGATGCCGATAAACCTGACAAGTACGGCAGTCTGTACGGCCTAGGTTTACTTTGACGACAGGGTGGAATTTCATGAGAGACGTTGAACGACACAATGCAGTCTGCATTCTGGCAATGCTGCTCTTGGTGCTTTTGCTTGGAAAGCCGCTGGTTGCTCAAACTTCTGTTTTGGAGGAACCAGCTGTTCAGCCACCGCGACGTCCGTCTTTATCACCCTACCTCAATCTGGGGATCGAAAACTCTGGCGCACTACCATCCTACCAAGCCTTTGTGCTTCCTCGAAAAGAGCAACAGAAACAGATAGCCAATCAATATATCCTACAAGCCAAAGCGATGTCGTCGGCAAAAAATGATCTCGCAGAATCGAAGCTGCGGCAAACGGGGTTGGGCGGAAAGTACCAAAACTATTCGCATTTTTATTCGGTTCCGAGGCCACGGGCCAAACCCTAAATCGAACCAGTTGAAACGAATCTCTTTGTGACACTTAGAACCCAAGCAAAACAATCCAGCTAGATGAAGTCTATTAACCAAGCAAACCAGTCTCAATTCGAAGTGCGGTCGTGTTTGATCGTGCTTTCGACATTGTTGATTATGTTTGTTGGTTGTCACAGGCAGTTTATTCACGGAAAAATGGGGGTTGATTTGCAGTGCCTGGATGTGCCGCGAGAGTTAGACAAAGCCACACTGCCTGCGTACCGGATTGAGCCTCCGGACATATTGTCGATTGATGCAGTTCAGCATGTTTCCGAAAGCGACTACTTGCTTCATCCGGCTGACACCGTAATGTTAACTGTTGCGGGCACTCTGCCCGACGAGCCTATCGCCGGCGTGTTTTCGGTTGAAGCCGGCGGTGCAATTCAATTGGGGTATAGCTACGGTACTGTTGAGATTGCCGGTTTGACAGTTAGTCAAGCGGGCCAAGCGATCGAGTCACACCTCAAGACTATGTTGCGAGGGCCCCGCGCGACCCTAACGCTTCGCAATGTCAATGGCATACAACGAATATCTGGCGAGCACTTGGTTGGCTCCGATGGAACGGTCACTTTAGGCCGATACGGATCAGTCTCAGTAGTGGGACTAACCTTGGCAGAAGCACAAAAGACACTTAGTGAATTCTTGACACCGTACTTTCATGAACCGGAAGTTTCGATCTCGGTCTTCTCTTTCAACAGCAAAGTCTACTACGTGGTGACGCAGGGAGGAGGACTAGGGGATGGACTGGCAAGACTACCATACACTGGAAATGAAACCGTGTTGGATGCTGTCAGCCAGATAAACGGTTTGAGCCAAGTTTCCTCCACTCGCATTTGGATTGCGCGCCCCGGAAAGGACTCGCGCGGCGAAAACCAAATACTGCCGGTCGATTGGCTTGGGATCACGCAGCGAGGCGAAGTGGATACCAACTATCAATTATTGCCTGGCGACCGACTCTACATTGCACACGATCGAATGGTCGCATTCGACGAAAGACTCGGTAAGTTTACAGCACCTTTGGAACGCATTTTTGGTTTCACTTTGTTAGGGACAACCACCGCTGCAAGACTCTCCGGAAGAGTCTTGCATAAATCGACAGGTAATACGCCAACGGACATTCGTCCATAGGCAATAAGAGGGCATAAATGGTGCCAGCACGCAAAATCCAAGAACGCTCACTTTCGAAAATGAAATATTTTCGTTGGCTGGTGCTTGCTTGCATTTTCGTTGGCGGCTCGGGTTGTCAAGCAAGGCGTGCTGGAAGCTTATTCCTTTTTCAAGATGGTATTGCAAGAAAGCAGCCGAGCGGAAAGCAGTCCGGCTGTGACACCAAATGTGATTGGCAACAGGAATGCAAGGTACCACTCTTTCACGAGACACGATGGAGGACTTTGGACGCTGCAATAGATGATTGAAACGATGGGAATGAGTTTGTTGGCAACTGGCGGTCTGCAAAAGTACCGCTGGTTTGCTCCCTCCTTTTCATGGCTTGGTCCGTTCGCAGTGGAACGCGACTACGTGGCCAAGTTACTTGCCCAAAGTATTTCTAATCGAATTGCGTCCAGCCTTTAACATGTCAGCAATCAATACAAATTGTTCAATGACAGGACAATCAGCCAACGGTATCGACGCTTACGATCAACATGGCTGGGGATTCATCTCATTAATCTTGGTAGTTGGATCGTTGTTTATTCGTCCGGCTGATATAGTCCCTCAATTGCGTGATGTCCCGGTCTATCAGTTTCTTATTGTCGCTGCTATTCTGCTTTCGTATCGGTGTATCGGTAGTCAATTACAACAACAGTTTTTTGTCAATCGTCCCGTTACCGTCTGCATTTTGATGCTGGTCGTTGCGGTCGCGCTTTCGCACCTTTCAAACGGCTTTTTCTGGGGAGCACGTGCTTCTGCTTGGATGGTGTTGAAAGTCGTTGCGCTTTACTTGCTCATTGCAGGAGTCTTGAATACACCTCAGCGGATTGAGAACTTTTTGCGATGGCTCGTGATTGCAATATCGACTATGTCTTTTCTCTCGTTGGCCGACTACTTTGAATTGTTGGATCTATCCGCATTCAGTTCTATCGACGATCGTCTTCGCGCGGATGACGAAAGCGAATTAAGGCTTGCGCGCATTTGCGGGTCAGGTATTTTTGAAGACCCTAATGATTTAGGCTTGGCGGTTGTAACGGGATTGGTTCTGACCTCGTACTTTTTATTCAAGCCGAATCAGGGTTGGCCTCGCTACGTTTGGCTCGCACCTGGCGTGATACTTTGTGGGGCACTCTCGCAAACCTACTCGCGGGGAGCATTTCTTGCGTTGACTGCAACGGTGCCAGCTTGGTACTACTATCACCGCGGCTGGCTGTCGGCGGTATTTGGATCCATGGCGCTTATACCGATTTTGGCACTCCCGTTTTCTGGACGCATGACCGAGTTCAATTCTGTTTACGAGGGAACTGGTCAATCGCGAATTCAGATCTGGTCGGAGAGTCTGAGCGCGTTTCGAACTGCACCTTTGTTTGGGATTGGAGAAGGTATGTTCTCCAACCAATTTGGTTTTGTTAGTCACAATTCATTCTTGCAAACCTATACAGAGCTTGGACTAGTTGGCGGTACGCTGTTTACCGCCACTTTCTTGACGGCAATCGTTGGTTTGTTGCCAGAACGTGGTCTCGTAAACGAAGGTGATTTAGAGGGACGGAGAATGCGAGGAGCGATTTTTATCGCTCTAATCGCCTATACCGTTGGCATCCTTACTCTTTCGCGGCAATTTGTTGCGCCAACGTTTCTACTGCTTGGACTCGCAGTTGCGGCTCACCTGACACAGCACAATGCGATTCCCAGAGCATGGCAGTTTGGTAGCGAACTTGCGATTCGATCTGTTTTGGTTGGTATCGCATTCTTGAGTCTCATATACCTGTTCGTTTTATTGCTCATTCGAAGCGCGTAAGATGTCAAAACCAATGGTCTCCTCAGAAGTTGAAAAGAATCCAAGAACGATGTTCGTTCCGAATGAAAGGATTTCGATGCCAACATTGTCGGGTCGTTCGAATGGTACTATGATCACGTCTCGGATTCAGCCAGCGAGAAACATTTCCCTTGTTGGGCTCAGCGAGCTTTGGCAGTTCCGAGAATTGTTAGCCTTTTTGACCTGGCGCGATGTTAAAGTCCGTTACAAACAGACTGCAATTGGCGTTGCTTGGGCGGTGCTGCAACCGGTACTGATGATGATGGTCTTTAGTGTGTTTTTAGGGCGACTTGCGAAATTACCGACGGGAGATGTGCCTTATCCTTTGTTTGTATTTTGTGGGCTGCTGCCTTGGACGTTCTTTTCATCTGCCATTACAAACGCTGGAAATAGCGTGGTCGGATCCGAAAAGCTAGTAACGAAAGTCTATTTCCCTCGACTGATTATCCCCATAGCGGCCATTGGCTCGTCGCTTATCGACGTTTTGGTTGCCTCAAGTATCTTGGTGGTGCTTTTATTTTGGTACCACTATGCAATTTCGTTTTCTATGTTAGTTGCGCCCATTTGCCTCGGTCTGATAGCAGCCGCATCGATAGGTATTGGCTCGTTCATGGCTGCGATGAATGTGGCTTATCGCGACTTTCGAATTGTTCTTCCGTTTCTGATACAAATTTGGATGTTCGCAACACCTAGTATCTTCATGGACATCAAAGGTGCCCCTATTCAAGGTGGAATTACGGGCATAACCACTTGGCTGCCTTGGATGTTGAGTTTAAACCCGATGGTGCTATTGGTTGAAACGTTTCGCAACTGTGTATTGGGTCAGCCAATCGATTGGTTGCAATTTGGCGGC
>JANLUJ010000162.1:0-2150 GCA_031363425.1 Pirellula sp. | reverse complement strand
GCCCATCTGCGATTTCGTCAATCCCAGGTCGCGCTGGATCGCCTCGCTCATCACGCCGATGCAGGCGCGGTCGAGATAGGTGACCATGGCGAGTGTCACCATGAAAAACACGACGATGTAGCGGGTCTTGCTGTAGAGAGGCATGGGGATGAAGTTAGGACTTAGAAGTGATTGGCAAGAACATCTTTTTCAACCCATACCCTACCATTTCGCCTTGCTATTTGTCACGACATTCAGGACCTTTGCGTACGAGAACTGGTAAAGCTGGAGTTTTTATCGCAATATCTCTGGTGGGATCGAAAGTCTATTGGCGATTCTTAATCTTCCCCTGCGCGCATCAGCACATCCTAGACATTTACGTACGAGAACTCGTCGAGCTGGCAATTATTGCCACTTCCTAATCCTCGCCCACATCCTCCTCTGCACCAGCCAGTCAAGCTTCTTAGTTAATGGCGGTAGCAACCTCTCGTGGATCGGTGCTTTCCTTCAGAGCGTTTCACTTTCCGGCTAGAAGTTTCCTCGCACCGACAGCACCCCAATGTGGACATGATTCCAATCAATTCAGCTGGATCCGACCGATTCGCAGTCCACAGTTTGGAACAGTTCTACGCCGCTAGTCGCCTCCGTCCACAGGCGCCCAATTTCCACAGGTATGTGCTTGCCAACATTGTGGAAATGGAAGCAGCTTGTCGGAGGAAAGCGTCCGCCACGCGGCCGATTCTTACTTCATCGGCTTCGTGGTGGCATCGACCTTAAAGGCCGCATCGGCTCTGGTTAGTTCCAAAGGTTGTTGGCAACTAGGCCAATCAAACCGTTGATGTCGTCCTCTGCCGATTCGAATTCGTCGTTATTAAGCTGCAAAGCATTCTCAGGTGGAAATGTAGTGCTTCGACGGCTTCGATTCGATCGAGGTAAGGCCATATGTCGGTCCATTCGTACAAAGTAACATTCGCAATTGACGAATATTCACAAATCACTGAAAGGTCACTCTTTCTCAGGAAGTCTATGATTCTCGCTACCGTTTTTTTTCAGCAGGCCTCGCGCCTCCCATTTCAATCGTGGTAGTTCAATGCTTCTGGCAGGCTTGCTGGTGGAGCCTTCAAAGAGCTCCATTTCTTGAAGCAATTGAGCAGCCTTTGCCTCGTCTCCTAAGTGATAGTAGGCCATGGCCAGGACGTAACCATTGCAAGGGTCCAGACGCATTATGTCTGTGTCAAGAATCTCAATGCACTCATTCCAGCGTCCATTCCTGTACGATGCCCACGCCCATGCTTGTTGGGTAGGTTCGTCATTCGGTGCTTCGGAAATGGCAAGTTCGCAAAACTTCATGAGCGTTTTTGGCGCGACATTTAGTTCCGAGGAAGATGAGAGTAACATAGCAATGCTCGACCATTGTTTTGGTACTTGCTGCGACAATTCGATCGCAGCCACGTACGCCTTGACGAGAATAACATTCCTCTCAACGATGGAATTCTCAATTATAAACTGCAGTGAATTTTCGAAGCTCGGAAAAAGGTACGAGTTGTCGCGGTCAACGAGGCTTGTGAACAGGTAAGCTCTATTGCTTCCTAACAACGCCTCAATCTCCTTGAGAGGCGAATCGGATTTCATAACCGATTTGCTCCACATCGCGACATTTGTGGATAGATCTTCCAGGACCGACTGACGATTCTGGCGATGTGATTCTACGATCTCCATGCGACGATCATCACGCATTGATTTATCTTCAAGTGCGGCTTGCTCGCAGTACTCCATTAGTCCCTCAAAACATGTTAGACTCAAAACAAGAGCACTGAGGTCACTGGTCGGTAGACTATCGGTTTGGCTACCGCTCGCTGCAACACGAGCCGCCTGAGAATGCATACAAGCTACAACTAACTCAGCAGCCTTACCGTGGTTACCGACTCGAAGGTATGCGGGCGCCAGCTCTGCCATTACATTAAAACCCATTATGAACGCCTGGAAATCCTTAGGCGTTGAAGTCGAAAACGCAACCTGCCTTAGATTGGCTTCCTCCAGAGTTTCAATTGCCATTAGGTCGTTTGATGAGTCCGCGTACTGCGATCCGATCCGTGTGAGTAGCTCAATCAAACTTGCGAATAAACTCGCACGTGGACTAGACGTTTGTTCGACGATGGCAGTCAGAATTG
>JANLUJ010000156.1:0-3806 GCA_031363425.1 Pirellula sp. | reverse complement strand
CGATGAGAAACTTTTTCAATTCATCAACGGTGGGGGGCAGGCCTGTCAAATCAAGCGAAGCTCGGCGGAGCAATGTTGAGCGATCCGCCTTTGGGGATGGCTTCAAATTTTCTTGTTCCAATCGCTTGCCGACAAAGTGATCGATCGCATTGCTCGCCCAACTTGATCCGTGCATTGTGGGAAGCGGAGGATTTGCAGGGGCAATAAAGGCCCAGTGCTTCGAGTAACCTGCTCCTTGTTGAATCCATTTCTGAAGTAGATTCTTCTGCTCATCTGAAAGCGATTTTTTGCTGCTTGGAGGCGGCATTTGCGACTCTGGGTCGTCCGACAAGATTCGTTCGACCAACTTGCTGGCGCTAGGGTCGTTGGGAACTATCGCCGATGCTGCGATGGCGTTTTCTCGAACATCGAGTCGCAAGTCCGCCGTGCGGCTCTTTTCATCAGGTCCGTGGCAAGTCCAACAGTGTCCGGCAAGTATAGGTCGAATCTGCTTGGAAAAATCGACGACTCCGTCTGAATCCTCAGCGAGTACGTAGTCGCTGATGAGTAGACTTGCGATTATGAAGACGATTGCAATCGACTGGCGTCGAGACACGTATCTAATCATCTGGATCATGCTTGGAAGGATGGGTCGAGGACCATGGCTTTTGTGAAAAACGATGGGTAGGTAGACGCAATTCCAACCAAAGGCAGGAACCACATTGGTCCCTATTGTACTTTGTCAAAGAAGGATGCGTCACTCTCGGCAAAAGTGACCAAACCTTTTTGGGAAATCCATTCACTCTAGAACCAGTAATTGATCCCCCGTTACGCCTGGAATTGTTTCCGCAACGACCATGCCGTGGCCGGAAATGTCGATCTTGCAAAGCCCTTCGTTGGTTAAGGCCCACAACGCGTTGGAGTCACTCGACGCAGCTAGCGACTTGGCAACCAAAGGGAGTTCGCACAGTGTTCGACCGTCTTGCGCAATACGCACCAACCGTTTCGACTCAGTGACAAAACAATTCCCAGCATTGACGACCCATGCGTAATCAATGGGAAGCGTCGACCGGGAGAGGTACCGTGAAAAAACCTGCTTGCCGGTGTCCACTTGCCAATTACCATGCGAGTCCGTCTCTTTCGCAGACATTCGGGAAGGCGACTGAGTCTCACGGGAAAGGAACTGTAGATATGGATCCGCAAAGATTCTCAATCCTTGAACCGGTTGGCCATTTTCATCAACAAGTGTTCCTCTTACCGAGATTGCCTTTGCCAATTGAATGTCATATGCGGTCTTGCCTTCGGCGAATTCGAATGAACTCGATATGTATCCATCTTTTGCAACTCGAAGCCCCAGCGCTTGAGCGGCGATGGCTTGATTCCAGTTCCAATTGCCATTGATGTCGGTAGTGATTTTGACAAATGGCATGGGTTTGTTTTTGGGTAGGGCGGCAGGTGCATCAAAGCTAAACATGCCGACCAAAAGCGTCGCGTTGGGAATTGGTAGACCATCTATGTCGGTTACTCGTCCGTGGATGATTTGCCCGCTATTGACCGGACCAGCTTTGGACGGCGCTGGAAAAACAGGTTGGAGATGGGAATGGACAGTAAACGCTTGGTGGCTAACCTTAGGCGTTTCCGAATCAGCAATGGTCTTTTTTGTGATCGTTGATACACCTGTCGATTGGTCAGGCTGCGTGTTAGCTGCGATTGGAACATCAACGGTCTCGGTTGCCTCATCAGCATTTGGCGTTTGATGTTGCACGCCGACTATCGCTTCAGTGTCAGCCACTTCCATTGAATTTATTTCAATCGATTTTGGGGAGGGCTCAGGTTGGTTGTCTTCGTAATCGGATGATCCTGTTGCACCCAACAGAATGCCGACCAGGATCGTCCCCATCAACACGGATTTAACGCGCGCGCCGACTTGCCGGTTGGGTGGTCGCTGAGCGAGCAGAGCCAGTCTTTGCGTAATCTCTGGCTTCTTCACCATTAATAGGGAAAATGACTGATGGTTGGTGTGCAACACCGTCAGAGCCAATCTGGCCAAGTCGCCTCGGTATTGTTCACGATCTCGGGTCCATGCTGAAGCGGACTCGTCGCATACGCGTTCGCAAGCAAATAAGTGCGACCTCGAAATCCACCAAGCCAATGGCATCGGCCAGAGTATGGCCTGCTGCATTGTAACAGGACATGCCACAGCATATCGCATCCCTGAACGTGCATGAGTTCGTGAGCGATAGCAGAATGACATGCACTTGCATTGCCGGATCGCTCTAGGAGCGATTTCGGCAATAGGATCGTAGGCCGGAGCGCTCCAACAAGGCATGGAGAAGATACCGATGTCGACTCCATTATTCGGACGTTTTTGGAAATTAGCATACGGTACAGGCTTGACGGCAGAGAAAGGGCGTCAAACTTCACGTCGCGGGCTGTGCGGTTCAAGGAACAGATCCACACACCCATCCAGAGCAACCGACTTATTCCAATCACTACACCAATCAACCATAGAAAAATTAATCCGTTGGAAAGCGTTCGGGCGCGATCGTTGCTCACGCTTTCCGTTGATGGAGCAGTGGTTGCAGCGACGTTCGACGTGTTGCCGACTTCCGCGGCTTCAGTACGCGGTGAGCTGGACATGAATATCGCGTCTTGCACTGGCTCGTTGATCATCGGTGATGGAGCTATCAAAACATCGGGCGGCCTTTCTAAGTCGTACACCGTCGAACTTTGCTCCTGGAATACATTGGCCGAAGTAAGTTCGTGCGAAATCGAAATGTCATCGATGGGCAAGAGAATGGGCTCGACCACACTAGACCGTGTAGCGTCAGCCAATTTACATTCGATTGACAGTTGGCTTTTCAAGTTCCAAAGTGGAGGAAAAAGCAGCCCCGTACAAATCAACAAAAAAGCGACTAAATGAATTCTCCAAAGAAGCACGATTCCCTTTGGATTTCGTTGACCCAACGCGAAGCGAATGCACCAGGCAAAAGTCATGATCAAACAGATTTTCAAAATGAATACGAGCAATGGATTATTAAATGTAGGCATGGTTCATTCCTTTTCACCAACGGTTTTGCGTTTGGAATCTTTAGTCTCTTTCACTTGCCCCTGATCTGCAATTTCTTTAATCTCTTTCAATTGTTCGGCGGTGAGTTTTTCAGACCGAACGAGCGACAGCAAAAGCTGTTTCTTTGAGCCGCCGCAGAAAGTGTCTACGAGTTCTTTCAGCATCGAGTGGAAAGCGCGATGCTGAAGCGTCTTGGCCTTGTAATAGTAGGCTTTGCCAACTTGTCGTCGTGTGATGTGCCCTTTTTCGACCAGAATGGTCAAATAGGATCGCATCGCAGCATTCTTGATTGGTTCAGGAAATTGCTCTTGAATTTCCGCCGGCTTCATCTCGCCGTGCTCCCAGAGCAATTGCATCACCTTAAGTTCTCCCGCCGTAAACTTCGCCATTTACACCTCCATCGGACATGTGCACTTGAATATGCAGATGTTACTGCACAAAGCAAAGCCACGTCAAGAGGAATGTGCAGTAAACACTACATGTTTAGGAGGGAATCCTGCTGTACGCGGCATGCCGCGTAGAAACACACCGGAGGTCGATGGCGGAAACGAGCCTAGGGCACCAAACCTGTTGCGTTCATTGGGCACAAGGCCCGCGAACGCACGGCGTGACGCGTTTGTCCCCGAGAAGCGACCGTCCGGACTTGTCCCGGATAAGCGACGGTTCGGGCTTGTCCGGTGGATCCTTCGGGCTTTCTGGCTACCCAAATAAAACCAACCTTTGAAAGCGAGACCGACTCACACGGCCCAGGGGGCCA
>JANLUJ010000147.1:0-8445 GCA_031363425.1 Pirellula sp. | reverse complement strand
TCCAATTGCAGAGTTTCTGCAATTGGATGACAAAGGCTTTGTCATCGACCTTGGTCGTAAGCCGCGTTCCTATGACGAAATCCAAGGGCAATACATGGGACTGATCAAAATATCCGGCCGAATATGGGACCAAGTCAAAGTTATCTATCACGGACTCGATCGCGGGAGACTCTATGACGGCAAACCATTCTCGCAAATGTACATGACAACGTTTCTGAGGGAATTGATTCAGTCCGGAATAGCTTGTCAATCCGTGCCTATTCAAGGTGGCTGGCTGGAAATTGATGCCCCGTCTGACTTGAGCTTAAGCTTTTGAACTTGGTTTCTACTGAGCCGTAGGCGCTAGCCGCGTTACGATACTTGCTCAAATTCGGTGATCGCGGCTAGGGCCCGCGGCTCAGGTTTGGTCCGAAAGTCGCAAGATCTCCTTGGCTCGCTTCGATTGAACATGAATTTGCGCGGGTGGGACTTGGAAAAAACTGGTATTGAGTCGAAGCTGATTTTCTTGTTAAGAACTACTTTCGTGTCTAGGTCAACGGGCATAAAGGACAGGAAGTCGTTTCATGGATGGTGAGCCATATATGCTTCAAAGCGGTTCAAGTTTCTCGATCAATACAGTTTCGACCAGCAGTCGTGTTCGCACGCCAGTCGAATCGGTTTTGTCGACGCTCGACTGCCTTTCAAATGCAGTCGATAATGAGAACCGAGCCTCGCCAAACGTATTAACTGTCTCGATGATCACTCCATGGAAACAGGAATGCGGAAATGCCGAGTATGCGGAGCGACTTTGCGTCGCCCTAGAACCTTTTTCTCAAGTCACGCCGTTCGATTTGCGCAACTTTTCCGAGGACTTTGAGTTACGATCTAGGACGGGTGTCCGAAAACATTTTCAAGATCTGATCAAGAGTATCAACCAAAAAGACTCGGATATCGTCCACATCCAGCACGAATACTGCTTCTTTGGAAGAAGCATTCAGCGATCGAACCATGAGTTCCTTCGATTCACTGAAAAAATAAAAAAGCCCATCGTAGTCACCCTCCATACTTGGTTGGAAAGCAATGTAAATCCGGGGAGGAAGCTCAAGTCGTTTTTGAAGCATCCTCTCAACTTTGTTCGCGAAAAGATTCAGCGAAAAGATTATTACAAGGCATTGTGTCGCTGCAAAGCAATCGTGGTCCACTCCCACGAAACCTACACGCAATTGGTTTCGACCTATCCTAGGTTGCGAGATCGGGTTCGTATCATTCAAATCCCAATCTCTCCTGTAGAGTCAAGCCTTCAGGTTCCGTCAATCACTAAAAAAACCGGAGAAGTTTGGATGCTTCTCCCAGGCTTCGTTAGCCCCTACAAAGGTCATCACGATGCAATCAACGCATTGGAGCACTTGCCGGAGAACTACAAACTAGTCATCGCCGGTGGACGGCATCCGAAAGATCGCGGAGCGTCTCGTTATTGGATGGAATTGCTTCAAACCGTCGAGGGGAAAGGATTTCAAAACAAAGTCATTTTTACAGGCTTTTTGGCGACCGGTGGCGAACAAGCATCGGTGCTTAAACAAGCTGACATATTCATCTTGCCCTATAAAGAAGTCGGTCAATCAGGATCCGCGGTGCTCGCCGATGCTCTTGCCTACGATCGACCCGTGGTCACATCGCGTGCAAGGTCCATGTTTGCGTATCGAATGGGTCAAGACTGTGTTTACAGCAGCGTAAGCACCGACGTGACCGATGCAAAGGCATTTGCGACGCACATTATAGATTCATTGGAGAACAAAGCTGAGGACTCGCATGTCGCGAGTCACAGAATTGCTGCTATTAAGCGATATTCATTGGATGCAATCGGCTTTGAGTACAAACAGCTTTACACGGATGTAAGGAGTGAAACAGAATGCAAATCTGCATAACCGGGGGACGAGGCTTTCTCGGGAGCGCGGTATTCGAAGCGTTACGTGGAGCTGACGCAGATGTTCGGGCCCTCGGCCGTAAGGATGGCGATCTGAGCGATGCGGAGACGGCACAACGCTTGTTGAAGAATGCTGACGTGATTGTGCATCTGGCTGCGGATGTTGGTGGCGTAGGGTATCTTCGATCCTGCGCAGGGAAAGCGTTTCATACCAACTTTCAACTTGGCTTGAATGTTGTCCGCGCTGCTTGTACCGGCAAAGCCAAACGAATTGTCATGGCTGGAACGCCATGCGCCTATTCGGGCGACGCCGATTTGCCCTTGAGAGAAGAAATGCTTCGAGTCGGGGTTCCCTCCGGGGACACCGGTAGTTACGGTTACGCAAAACTAGCCAGCAGTCTAGTCGCAGATCATTTCTGCCCTTCCCATGGCATCGACACGGTGACCGTTATTCCCTCGAACCTTTACGGCCCGGGTGACAACTACGATAGCGAACGTGGACACGTGGTCGCGGCTCTAATCCGCAAGGCCATGATAGCAAATTTCTTGGGACAAAAGGCATTCAGCGTTTGGGGAGATGGCGCTGCAACACGCGATTTCGTTTTTGTTCGAGACGTCGCTTCGGCTATTGCGAAAATTGCTGTCGGTGAGGAGATATATGATGGAGCAGTTTTTAATCTCGGATCGGGAGTGGAAACATCCATAAAGGAAATTGCATACGAAGTCGCGGCTGCAGTTAGCGACAGAATCCAACCAAGATTCGATGCAGACAAGCCCGTCGGATACAACCGGCGCGTTATGTCTATCGAACATGCACAGCGTTCAACGGGTTATCAGCCCTCGACCTCGCTGCAAAGTGGGTTGGGTGAGACGGTTGCGTGGTTGCGAAAAGAAAAGTTCGTTTCTCGTTGGCTGCAATCTGAAATGCAAAAAGCCGCGTAGTCTTGTTTTTAATAATCGCATTTTCAAAAGGAATTGTATTATGGCCACAGCTGAGTTGATCAGAAGCACAGGTTGCGATCGACGAGACTACGTTCTCTCGAATCTTCCAATGGACAAACGCGGCATTGAAATCGCACCGTATTTCAATCCGATGACCGACAAATCGATGCACGACGTATGGTATGTGGACTGTATCGACAACGACGAAATCCAACGAAAGGCAACTGAAAATCCCGGCGGGATAGGTAAGGTTGTACCGCGAGTGGACAGCGTTTGGGTGCCCGGTAAGAGATTGCTAAAATGCGTAAACAATCAAAAGTTTGAATACGCGATTGCCTCACACGTATTCGAACATGTTCCAAATCCGATCGGTTGGCTACTTGAAATCTTAGAGTGCTTGGAAGTTGGCGGCATGCTGGCGTTGCTGATCCCGAATCGTCAACACTCGATGGACTACTACCGACGCGTAACTAGTTTCGGTGAACTCGTTGGCTGGCATGTCGAGAAACCTAGCATTCCTACGCCAGGTCAAATCATGGATTTCCTTGGAGATTCCTTTGAAGACACAGGTGTGGTTGACTTCAAAAAAGAAATGCTACCCTTCGCGAATGCAAAACGGCACTATTCCGACGCCCAGGCTTTCAACTACGCAGAATGGACGGCCAAGCAAAAACACTATTTGGATGTCCATTGTACCGTCTGGACTCCATCGTCATTCGCGGAGGTATTTGAGAGAGTTGCAAAACTTGGACTACTACCAGTGGAACTCACGGGGCCATTTGTTGGTTTTCCTGGTTCGATCCCCGGCGAATTTTTGGTATATATGCAAAAAACGGCTTAGAACACACGACCCTGTCAACCCTTTTTGATTCTCCTCGCTTGGCACGGATGTCGAGTATTCGATGAAAAATTTCTGGAAGGCAATTCGCGATTCGCTACATCATGCGCCCGCGATTGTACTGGCTACTTTTTGCTCTGTTGGAATCGCATTTATTTGGAGTTCTAACATTACCGCTCTCTACCCTGTCATTGACATGACACTCAAGGGTGAATCGGTGCAAAGCTGGCTGGAAAAGAAAATCCTAGCCTCACAAACTAGAATCCAATCGTTGCAAGATGGTCGCGATCGTGCGATCGCCGCGGACCCGAATGCGAGCATCGAGACCTTCGTCACGGGGATTGGCGAAGAACGAAGCGTAAAAGCCTGGAACGAAACTTATCTCGCCTGGGCGAACTCATGTCTTCCTCGCGATCCGTTCCAAACCATTTGCTACATCATGGGGTTGCTCGTCCTCAGCACCCTCGTCAAGCATATGCTCATGCTGGCCAACGATATGTTGATCGGACATGTCTCTACGAGCATCGTCCGGGGCTTGCGCATGAGAGTCTTCGACGCTGCTCTCCATATGGACAAAAAAACGTACCAAAATTTCGGTACCAGCGGACTGCTGGCGGCGATCACATCGGCCGCCGATGGCTTGGCGTCTGGACTAATGGCTCTCTTCGGTGCTGCCGTCCGTGAGCCCCTTCGTGTCGTCGCCTGCCTCGCGGCGGCCTTTTATATCTGCCCCCGATTGCTGATGCTTTCGGTCATACTAGCTCCCCTTCTGATATTCGTAGTGCTCTACTTCAACCGCAAAATACGATCCATTGCATCAAGTATTTTGGGCCGCAACGCTGGCTTTCACGAAGTTCTACTCGAAGCGCTCAGCAACGTTTTCACCGTCCAAGCATTCACGATGGAAAAAGAAGAAAACGAACGCTTTCGCGAATGTACCAAAGGTATGCGAAAGGCCAGCATGAAGATGATTTTCTACACGGGACTCAGCAAACCATTCACTGAGTTGGTTGGAATTGGAATGGTTGCCATCACGGTTTGCGCTGGAGCCTATCTCGTGGTCAACAAACAAACCCATATCGGATTCCTTCGCATCTGCGAGAATCCATTGGGCGTAACCGACTTGCTCATTTTCTTCGGCCTATTGATCGGTGCTAGCGATCCACTCCGAAAGTTGTCTGGAATCTCCGTGGCCATCTACGGCGGCGCTATGTCAGCGAATCTATTGTATGGCATTCTCAACGCGAAACCTGAAATCGCCGAGCCTCAAAATCCGGTGGTCATGTACGGTCGGCACAAAAGCATTTCGGTGCAAGCTGTCAGTTTTCACTATCATTCAGCCCACCCTGTGCTCAATCATGTTGACTTAGAAATTCCATTTGGAAGCACCGTCGTTGTCCTCGGTCCAAACGGGTGCGGCAAGTCAACTCTTGTCCAATTGCTCGGACGTTACTACGATCCAACCTCCGGGAGCGTGCAATTGGATGGAGTCGATCTTCGACGTATCACGACACAGGACATCCGCCTCAAGATTGCTCTAGTGAGTCAAAGCACCGAGTTGTTCAATCGCTCCGTATTTGAAAACATCCAATATGGTAGCCCCGACGCGACTCAAGACGAAGTAGTTGAAGCGGCCAAGCTTGCACATGCTCATCAGTTTATTTCCGATTCCTTAAGCGACGGCTACGAAACCATCGTTGGTCAATCAGGGCAACGGCTCAGCGGTGGACAACGTCAACGTATTGCTCTCGCCAGAGCGATATTGCGCAATCCCGAAATTCTCATTTTGGACGAGTCGACCAGCCAAATCGACATGGCCAGTGAAATCCAAATCCGAGAAACTCTTCAATCGATGAAGGGCAAAATGACCATCATCATTATTACGCACCGAGAAGCTCTCATCGCACTTGCAGACAACGTTTACCACATGAAGGACGGTCAATTGACGAAAGCAGAAGCTGCGGCCGCGGCATAGTTACTTCAGCTTTCGTGGCGATAGATTTCCGTTTACCGATCGACTAAGTGGAAGTTGTCGCCTGAAAGTGGCCCTCGACAAATGCCTTTGCCATGGCTTTTGGAACTTCTGCTTCAGCCAGTACAAGATTCGCTCTATTTTCCGCCACTTTTGCTTTCATTACTTGTTCGGAAGCGATCGCCTCCGAGCGACGTTGTTCGGCTTGGGCTCGCGCCATGCGAACGTCCGCTTCGGCTTGGTCCGCGCGTAGTCGGGCGCCGATATTTTGCCCAACTTCAATGTGAGCAATGTCTATCGACACGATGGTGAAGGCCGTTTGATTGTCTAGACCCCGTTTGAGAACCGTTCTCGAAATCAAGTTTGGGTTTTCCAAAACGACCAAATGGGTTTCGGAGGAACCGATCGAACTAATGATGCTCTCTCCAACGCGTGCGATGACTGTTTCCTCGGTTGCTCCGCCAATCAATTGTTCGAGATTCGTTCTTACTGTGACTCGCGCTTTCACCCGCAATTCGATTCCATTCCTCGCAATGGCCGACAAAAATCCGCTACCACTATGCTTCGGATCCGGGCAATCGATAACACGTGGATGCACCGAGGTTCGAACTGCGTCGAGTACATCTCGGCCTGCAAGGTCGATGGCTGCAGCGCGGTCGAAATCCAAATCAATGCCAGCTCGGTGGGCCGCGATGATCGCGTTAATCACATTCATCACATTGCCCTCCGCGAGATAGTGTGCCTCAAGTCGCTGCGTACTAATGCCCTTTACGCGATCGATATCGAGGCCAGCTTGAGCAGCCATGATCTTCGCATTTACGATGACCTGAGAGCGGACTTGTCGGAAATACATTCCAATGAGACTTGACATGGTGACGTCGGCGCCGCTGGTCTTAGCCTGTAGCCACAGGCTCCCGAAGTTCCAAAAGACGACCAAACTGATTAATCCCCCCACCAGCGCTGCAATGAGCAGGCCAACCATGATGAGCCCTTGGACGTTGATGTTTTCAAGATTTTGCTGGGCGAAAAGGATCATGGCAATTAAGTCTTGTAGAACCGAGGGAAAGTCGTTGGCAACCGCGTCTGGCGCCAACATGATGCTTGCTTTTGTTCGCGAGTCTCAGAATCAGATCAGGAGGTATTGTGAACACACTTGCCTAGATTTAGCAACAGGGTCTAGCCGGTTTTCCGTATCCAACCGCACCCAAGGGCCCGTGTACCGTTGAAAACCGCAGCCAATTGCCCTGGCGAAACCGCATAACTAGGTTCACAAAAATCGACTCGAAACTGTTTTTCCGAAAGCCGTTCGATCGTCGCTGGCTCAGGGCCCGAGTTGTATCGAATTTGAACCTCTCCCTTCAAAGTCTCGCCGACGGGGAAGTCCACCAACCAATTCGTTTCGTCCGCAATCAGCCAGGAACGAGCAAGTTCAACCAGCGGTCCGATAACCACTCGACAGGATTCCGGTAAGATGTCTGTGACATAATAGGGCGATCCCATGGCTACGCCGGTACCTTTTCGCTGCCCCACGGTAAAGCCTTCGATGCCAGAATGCATGCCAACCACTTGTCCATTCGACGTGACGATTTCTCCAGCGGTTGAAACGCTTGACTTGTCCCGGACGAATTGGGCATGTGCTCCAGACATGACGAAGCAGATTTCTTGGCTATCTTTTTTGTCTGCAACTCGAAGACCAATTTCCGTCGCCAATTGCCGAATCTCTGACTTCTGAAATCCCCCAACGGGGAGCAGCATGCGAGGCAACAGCGAGCGATGAATGCCCGTCAGGACGTACGCTTGGTCCTTGCCATCGTCTAATCCCCGATGTAGCTCAGGTGGCTGATTTGGAGTCGCGGACGGGAGCATACGAGCGTAGTGACCTGTCGCAACGTATTTTGCACCTACCGCATCCGCGTAGTCAAACAGTCGACCAAACTTCAACCAGTTGTTGCACTGGGCACATGGATTGGGAGTGCGTCCGTTTTGGTATTCACCGACAAAATAATCGACTATTCGCTTGAAGTCAGCTTCTAGGTCCAGTGCGTAAAACGGAATGGCATACTTGTCAGCAACTCGCCGCGCATCGGAGGCATCGCTTGCGCTGCAACATCCTTGCTTGTGATCCATTCGACCCTGAAGTATGGGGAGGAGTGGGTTTGGCTTTCCGGAATCCAATTCGCAAGCGGCGCTGGATTTTTCGCCATGCCGCATGAACACGCCGATAACGTCGTATTGCTGCTCGATCAAAAGATGGGCAGCAACGCTGGAATCGACTCCGCCGCTCATCGCTAGCACTACACGTTCACGTGGCATAACGGACCGAAATAAGGTGAAATAGCGTTGAAATTACACCAACACTATAGCGTCTTTGAAGCGTGCTGCCATTCGAAATCTGCGACCTAAATGCCTCGCAAGAGTCAATGCCCAACTCTACCGAGAAAAACAGCCATAACGGTCTTAACCATCAAACGAATGTCTCCGACGATTGTTCTCCTGTCGGCGTATTTCAAGTCCATTCGCATCCAATCTGAGAAAGAGATCTTTCGCGATTTTGATATTTGCCAAATGCAAGTCAATCCTGGCTTGGTATCCAGACGACGTCGATGCCATACTTCACACATTGCATCTTCATTGCACGGGAGCGGTCGTGGCCCCACTATCGCCATGTGACCCATCAATACGTTCCATAGCTGTGGCAATTCGTCCACACCCGTCTTACGGAGGAACTTCCCCAAACGCGTAACTCTCGGGTCGTTTTTGATATTGAAAGATGGTACCTAACACTCGGTG